>NZ_DBIC01000292.1:0-28393 GCF_002296545.1 Herbaspirillum sp. UBA812
TGGCTGGGCGACTGTTATCACATCATCACCGTCGACAATGAACGTGAAATCGTCACCAACGAAACCGTGATGTTCATCAAGCGCAGCATCGAGATCCACGGCAACGAGATGAGCCGCAAGTATCTTGCCCATGCCTCGCCGCTGAAGGACCGACGGCACTGACCTGATGTGCAGAAACAACGCCGGTTCGCCATAGAAGCCGCCGGTCAGCCTTTTGACAGACAGCATTCTTAACATGAGCCCATTGCACCGCCGTGCAATGTGAACCAAGATGGATACGACGCGCCCCCACTCCAAGACCATCATGAGCCTGATCCGACTCAAGAACGCCAAAAGCTGGCGCCCGCAGGGCTTCAGGCCGTTGTACGTCAGTACGTTCGGCTTCGTCGCCGCCTTCGGGCTGCGCTATGCGCTGGCGCCTTTTGTCGAGGAATCGCTGTCGATGCTGTTCTTTGCCGTCAATTGCATCGTGATGAGCTATCTGTTCGGCTATCTGTATTCCCTGGGCCTGCTGGCCATCAGCATCCCCACGGCCATGTTCTTCTTCCGCAAGCCGTATTACACGATGGACGGGCTCAACGACAAGGACATCTTCCTGATCCTGGTCTATACGGTGATCGTCGCCACTGCCTCAATCATCATCGAGTGGCTGCAGCGCGAGCGCTATGCCGCAGTGCTGCAGCAGCGCGTATCGGAAACCCGCTATCGCCTGCTGATCGAATCGGACCAGGCGCGCCGTGCCGAATACGCCAGACAATTCGAAAGCAGCGCCCGCGAAAGCGCCTGATTTAGATCCGCACCGGGGCTGCCGGCAACACCTGCGCAGCCCATCAGGAAGCTCCTGATACCCTGCCCGCAGCCTCTCCCCTAAGATGCCTCCATACCAGCAAGGAGGCTGCCATGTCCCTGACCCATCACCTGCCCAGCGTACTCGTCGTCGATGCCGACCTGGATGCCATCGAAACCGCCCGCTTCGCCGTCTGGCGCAGCCAGTTGCCCTGCCAGTTCGAATGGTTCGACGATGCCGAACTGGCCAATGCTTCGCTGCTGACCAAGGCGCTGTGCCGCAGCAAGGAGCTGCCGGCCCTGATCCTGCTGGATCCGCGCAGCTTTACCGGCACCGAAGGGTATGAATTGCTGCGCACCCTGTGCATCTACCAGCAACTGGCGCATATCCCGCTTGTGCTGTTCACGGCCGCGCCGATGTCCGCCGATTTCGCCCTGGTAGAGGACAGCCGCATCTGGTATGCCGCCAAGCCGGTCCGCGCAGCCGATTACATGGACCTGGTCACGCGCTGCGTGAAGCAGCGCCTGCATCAGCCGGCCACACTCTGATCACGCCGCACGCGCCTGACGATGCCCGCCAGTCGCCGGATCAGCGCTGCATATTGCTCGTGTGACGTATTGCCGTAACCGATCACCAGCCCGTTGTTGCCAGCCTGCGCCGGCCCTGCCGAAAACGACGACAGCGCCCCGACGTTCATGCCCGCCGCCCGCGCCGCCGTACTCACGGCGGTATCCGGACAATCCGGCGGCAGCCGCAAGGTCAAATGCAAGCCGCTGTCGCCCCCTGAAATGCCGAACTCCGGCAACTGCGCCTGCAAGGCCGCCCGCAGAGCCTGCTGGCGCTCCCGATAGAGCCGCTTCATGCGTCCCAGATGGCGCGCGAACTGGCCGCCGGCCATGAACTCCGCCAACGCCAGCTGCTCCAGCCGGTGCCCGCCGCGCAACAACTCGGACAGCGCGCGCCCCGCCCCCTCTCCCACGGAAGACGGCAGTACCAGAAAACCGATGCGCAAGCCCGGGAACAGGGTCTTGCTGAAGGTGCCCACGTACAGCACCGGCGCATCCGGCACCAGTCCCTGCATGGCCGGGATGGGATGGCCGTGATGGCGGAAGTCGCTGTCGTAATCGTCCTCGATGATCCAGCAGCCGTGCTCGCGGGCCCGCGCGATGAGCGCCAGCCGCCGCGCCAGCGACAGTACCGCGCCGGTCGGATATTGGTGCGAAGGCGTCACATGGATCAGCCGGGGCGGCGAGCGCCACGCCCGCTCGGCAATCAGGATGCCCTCCTCGTCGACCGGCATGGAACGAATCTTCATATCGCCCGCATGGAAGGCGGCACGCACTCCGCCATAGCCGGGATCCTCCAGCCAGGCGCGCTCGCCCGGATTGGCAAAGAGCCGCACGCACAGCGACAGCGCCCCTTGTGAGCCCTCGGTCACCACTACCTGTCCCGCTTCGCAACGCACGCCGCGAGCCACCCGCAGATATTGCGCGATGGCCTCGCGCAAGGCTGGCTCGCCCAGCGGATCGCCATAGGCCAGCGCCATCGGGCCGGCCCGTTTCAGCGCGCGCTCCTGCGCGCGCAGCCAGGCATTGAGCGGAAAGCGATTGAGCGCCGGCATCCCCGGCGTGAGGGCCAGCCCGCGGTCACCGGCATCGCGCGTGGGCTGCATGGTGCTGACCCGGCGCGATGGGCGTGCGTGGCCGCCGCGTGACGGAGAGGACACGGCATGCAGCCTTGCCGGCGCTGCCAGCAGGGTCGCCACGCGCGTGCCCTGCCGATCCGCTACGGCATAGCCCTCTGCCACCAGTTGTTCATAGACTGCCAGCACGGTATTGCGCGCTACCTGCAACTGCTCGCACAGGCTGCGGGTGGAAGGCAGGCGACTGCCGGGCGGCAACTGGCCACCGAGGATGGCACGCTTGAAGCGCGCCAGCAATTGCTGCTGGCGCGAGGCCGCACCGGGCCGTACATCGAGCGGGGAAGACAGCAGGGAAAGTGGCATGGCAAGCGGGTTTTCGTGGCTCCATCAAATCATCGTCCTGTGGCACTTTTGATGATGCCACGAAAACGCTATCGTGCCAGCTCTCCCTTGCCATGAAAGCCACCATGACCGATCTCGTCCGCAGCAACGATTACCAGCAACCCATCGGCCCAGCCCTGCCGGACTGGCAGCCGCGTGCGCGTCCCGATGGCCGCCCCCTGCAAGGCCGCAGCTGCCGGCTGGAGCGGCTGGATGCCGACCGCCACGCCGCGCAACTGCACGCCGCCTTCGCCACCGCCCCGGATGGACGCGACTGGACCTACATGATGAGCGGCCCCTTCCCCGACGCCGCCAGCTACCGCCAACAAGCCGGTCAGATGCAGGCCACGCAGGATCCGCTGCACCATGCCGTGATCGACCTGCGCACGGGGAACGCCCTCGGCACCCTGGCCCTCATGCGCATCGAACCAGCGCACGGCGTGATCGAGGTCGGGCACATCGCACTCTCTCCGCTGCTCAAGCGCAGCCGCATGGCCACCGAAGCGCACTACCTGCTGATGCGCCACGTCTTCGAGGATCTCGGCTATCGCCGCTACGAATGGAAGTGCGACAGCCTCAATGCGCCGTCGCGCGCTGCCGCGCAGCGTCTGGGTTTCCGCTTCGAGGGCATCTTCCGCCAGGCCATCGTCTATCGTGGCCGCAGCCGGGATACGGCGTGGTTCTCCATCATCGACAGCGAATGGCCGGCACTACGCGCAGCCTTTGAACAATGGCTGGACGACGGCAATTTCGATGCAGCAGGCCAGCAGCGCCAGTCACTTTCCTTCCTGACGCGCGCCGCGCTCACGCAGGCGAACGCGGTGTCTTCAGCTGCTTGAGTTCCCACAGCGCTTCCAGCACATGGCGCGTCGCCGGTTCCAGCTGGCTGGCGCGATGGGCAATGCCGAGGGGCCGCCACAGCGCTGGCCGCAGTGGCCGCATGACGATGCGCGGATCCAGCGGCACCGGCCGCCCTTGCGCGCTGGCCTCATGCGGCAGCAGTGTGGCACCGTAACCGGCGGCCACCAGACTCTTGATGGCATCGTTGAAATTGAGCTGGATGCGCGCCTCCGGTTGCTCACCGGCCCCCGCGAACCATTCGCTGGTGAGGCGCGAGAGCCGCGTCTCGGGCGCATTGAGGATCAGCGGCTGCGCGGCCAGCCAGCCCGGCGTGACCAGCCGGGGCGCGTGCCAGGCCGCCGGCAGGAAGGCCATCACCGGATCACGCCGCCACGGTCGGACCGTCAGGCCGCTCACGGGAGACTGTGGCAAGGCCACCAGGCCGATGTCCAGCAGCCCTTCGTTCAACTGTGAGAGAGTCTCCTGCGAGGTCAGGATGTGGATCTGCACGTCGATGTCGGGATGGCGCTGCCCCAGCCGTTCCAGCACCTGCGGCAGCAGCGTGGCAATGGCCCCGGTGGAGGCACCCAGCCTGACGCGTCCGGCCAGCCCCAGCACTTGCCGGCCGACTTCTTCCAGTGCCTGGTCGGCCGCCGCCAGCAATTGCCTTGCGCGGGCGATCAGGGTGGCACCGATGCCGGAAGGCCGCACCTGGCTGCGCTGGCGCAACAGCAGCGGCGCACCGATGCGCTCTTCCAGTTCGCTGATGTGCAAGCTCACCGTGGGTGGAGCCAGGTGCAGTTCGCGCGCGGCGGCGGCAAAGGAACCCAGGTCGGCAATGGCCACCAGGGTACGCAGACGGTCCAGGCTCAATTCACGCATTGCATGACTCCCGAGGAAAAGCCACGTTCAGGAAAACTGAACGATCTCTTTGTGATATTCAACTTTTCCAATTATACGATCCGGTTCACCATGCAGGTCTTCGGCAAGCGCCAGCCGTCCTGATTCGGCGCACATCCCTGTCTTCCCTGCATTGGAGCAAACCGTGAGCACACTTCCCCTGATCTTCATCGATGGCGACCAAGGCACCACCGGCCTGCAGATCCATGAGCGCCTGCGCGACCGCAAGGACCTGCGCATCCTGACCCTGCCGGCCGCCGAACGCAAGGATGCAGCCCGCCGCGCCGAGGCCATCAACAGCGCCGACATCGCCCTGCTGTGCCTGCCGGATGCCGCTGCCCGCGAAGCCATCACGCTGATCGAGAATCCCAAGGTGCGCGTGATCGATGCCAGCTCGGCCCATCGCACCAGCCCCGGCTGGGTCTATGGCTTCCCCGAACTGTCGGCGCAACAGCCGCAGGCGATTGCCCATGCACAGCGCGTGACCAATCCCGGCTGCTACCCGACCGGTACCATTGCCCTGCTGCGTCCGCTGGTCCAGGCCGGCCTGGTGCCCGCCGATTATCCGCTGGCCATCCATGCGGTCTCCGGCTATTCCGGTGGCGGCCGCGCCCAGGTCGAGCAATACGAAGGGGCCGATGCCGCGCAGGCCGCGCCCTTCGTGCTGTACGGACTGGGGCTGGCGCACAAGCATCCGCCGGAGATGCAGTTGCACGCCGGCCTGTCGCAGCGCCCGGTATTCGTGCCCAGCTATGGCGCCTTCCGCCAGGGCATCGTGCTGTCCATCGCCTTGCAGACCCGCCTGCTGCCCCCGAACGCCACGCTGGAGAGCCTGCGGGCCGCCCTGCAAGCGCATTACGCCGGGGCACGCCACGTCACCGTGCTGGATGCCGAACAAAGCGCGGCCACGGCCCAGCTCGATCCGACCCGCCACAACAACAGCAACGACATGACGCTGGGGGTCTTCGGCAATGCCGCCGAAGGACACCTCCTGCTGTGCGCCGTGTTCGACAACCTGGGCAAGGGCGCATCCGGTGCCGCCGTGCAGAATCTGGACCTGATGCTGGGTGCCCACTGACTTGTTTATCAGGACCAAGCTCATCAGCACGCATCCATTGACCGGCGGGCGATACCCACAAGGCCGCGTCCGCCGTCAAGCATCTGACTCGTAAATTGTGGCAAAGGACTGAAATAGCGCAAGGCAGGAAAGCGCAGGCTGTGGCATGATGGCACCTCGATTTGCCACCCAACCTGCAGGTGCCGGCCCTCCCCCCTCAGCAGTGACCGCCGCCCGCTTCGAAGCAAGATGTCCACCACCTTAGGCGCTATCGCGTGCAAGTATTTTGACGCGACCATCAAACTGACTCCCGTATTGCGTACCGATGGCAAGTGGACGGCGTTCGTCCATATCGACTTTCCGGATCGCACCACGCATGAATTCGGCGATTTCAAGCCGGGCAATTCCAAGATGGAAGCCCTGCAGAATGCCGTCACGGCGGCCGAGCAATACGTCCGCGAGCGCAAGAAAAAGTAAGTTTTTTCTTCACCCCTCTGCCGCATGAAAAAACGGCCTGCATCGCTGCAGGCCGCGCTTTCGGCTGTTGCGGGCTGTGCGCTCAATTCATCTTCACGCCTGCCGCCTCGCTTTCCTTATAGATTGCATCGATGAGATCCTGCCCCACGCGCGAGGCCATGCTCTTGTGCACCGGCAGCAGTGCGCGCCGCCATTCGGCTTTCTCATCCTCGCTCAGGGTATAGACCTTGGTCTTGCCACTGGCCTTGATGGCGGCCAGGGCATCATCATTTTCCTTCTGGGCGATGGTATTGGCATACACCGTCGCCTCCTTCATGGCCCCTTCCAGCTGGCTGCGCACGTCCGCCGGCAGGGCTTCCCAGAACTTCTTGTTCACGATCACCGCATAGCCGATGTAGCCGTGGTCCGACACCGTCAGGTTGGACTGCACCTCGTGCATCTTCTGCGTATAGACATTGGACGGGGTGTTCTCGCTGCCATCCACCACGCCGGTCTGCATGGCCTGATACACCTCGGAAAACGCCAGCACCTGCGGATTGGCCTTGAGCGCGCGGAACTGTTCATCGAGTACCTTGGAGGACTGGATGCGCATCTTCAAAGCCCGGAAGTCCGCCACCTTGTGCAGCGGGCGATTGGCCGTCATCACCTTCATGCCGTTATCCCAGTAGGCCAGGCCCTTGATGCCCTTGCTCTCCAGCTTCTGGAACAGCCCCTGCCCGATCGGCCCTTCGGTCACCCGTTTCAGCACGGTCTTGTTGGGGAAGATGTAGGGGAGATCGAAGACCTCGAACTCCTTGGCGCCCAGCGGGCCGAACTTGGCCAGCGAAGGAGCGAGCATCTGCACCGAGCCCAGTTGCAGGGCTTCCAGTTCTTCCTTGTCCTTGTAGAGCGTGCTGTTGGGATAGACCTCGACCTTGACGCGGCCATGGGTCGCCTTCTCGGCCAGCTCCTTGAAGCGTTCCGCGCCCTTGCCCTTGGGCGTGTCATTGGCCACCACGTGGCTGAACTTGATGACGATGGTCTGCTGGGCCAACGCTGGCGTGACTGAGAGGACCAGCGTGGCGAAGGCGCAGGCGGTCAGTGCCGCCCGCTTTGTGATGATGGTCATGGATGTCTCCTCCGGGGGTGAAGCCGGCAAGCCGATGACCTCGGCCTTCCGGCGTTAGAACACGATCAGGTCACGCAGCCCCTCCCCGCTGTGCAGGCGGTCGAAGCCGCGATTGATGTCGGCCAGCGCCAGGCGCTCGCCCATGAGCTTGTCCACCGGCAGCTTGCCGGCCTGGTACAGGCCGATGTAACGCGGGATATCGCGCACCGGCACGCAGGAGCCGATGTAGCTGCCCTTGACGGTCCGTTCCTCGGCCACCAGGCTGACCTGCTGCAGGGGCCAGTTCTGGTTCGGTGCCGGCAGGCCGGCGGTGACCGTCATGCCACCGCGCCGGGTCATGCGATAGGCGGCCTCCATGGCCTGGACCGACCCGGCCATCTCGAAGGCGTAATCGACACCGCCCTTGGTCAGCGCCTTGACCTTCTCCACCGCATCCGGATCACGGGCATTGACGGTGGCCGTAGCGCCCAGGGCGCGCGCCACTTCCAGCTTGCTGTCATGCAGATCGACGGCAATCACTTCGCGGGCACCGGAAGCCAGCGCGCCCAGCATGGTGCACAGGCCCACGCCGCCCAATCCCAGCACGGCCGCCGTGGTCCCGGCCTTGACCTCGGCCGTATTGACCGCCGCACCCACACCGGTCAGCACGGCGCAGCCGAACAGGGCCGCCTGTACCGGATCGATGTCGGCGTCGATCTTCACGCAGGAGCGGCGCGAGACCACCGCATGATCGGCAAAGGCCGATACGCCCAGGTGATGGTGCACATGCTGCGCGCGGTCATGCAGCCGGCGCTGGCCGGAGAGCAATTCCCCTACCGCGTTGGTTGCCGCACCCGGCTCGCACAGCGCAGGACGCCCTTCCATGCACGGCAGGCAGTGACCGCAGCTCGGCACGAAGACCAGCACCACCAGGTCACCCGCACGCAGGTCGCTCACGCCGCTGCCGACCTCGACCACTTCGGCCGATGCCTCGTGCCCCAGCGCCATGGGCACCGGACGCGGACGCACACCGGTGATGACCGACAGGTCCGAGTGGCACAGGCCTGCTGCCTTCATCTTGACCAGCACCTCACCGGGGCCGGGCGGATCGAGATCGAGTTCCTCGATCTTCAGCGGCTGGCTCACCGCAAATGGGTAAGCCTCGGTCATTTCACGCAATACGGCGGCCTGGATTTTCATGGTGTCGTCTCCCTGCTTGTTGGAAAACGCCTAGATTACACGAGCGCTGCCCGGCGCAACGCAGGTCAATCCCGGCTCAGTCCACCAGACGTCCGGCCTGATGCAGGAATTTCTCCGCCTGCAGGATCACCGGTTTGTCGATCATTTTTCCCTTGAGCGAAATCGCACCGCCATCGCTGGCACGCACGGCCGCCATCACTTCCTCGGCCCACGCCAGCTCCTGCTCGCCGGGCATGAAGCCGCGCCGTACGCCCGCCACCTGCTTCGGATGGATGCACAGCTTCGCGCCAAAGCCCATGCGCCTGGCCCGCTGCACCATGCGTGCGAGGAAGGCATCGTCATTGAAGTCCGTGGTCACGCCATCGATGGGCGGCGCAATGCCTGCCAGGCGCGATACCATCACCATCTCCATGCGGAAGTGCATCAGCTCTTCTTCCTCCGGGCCGCATTGCATGCCCAGATCGACCTGCGCATCGATGGACCCGAAGGCCAGCCGCTGCACCCCCGGCACGGCGGCAATCTCGCGCATCGCGGCCAGGCCGGCGGCACTTTCGATCAGCGCAATCAGACCACGCCCAGGCCCCAGCCGACGCGCGATGGAAGACAGGGTCTTGGCCTCCTCTGCCTTCGGCAGAACAATGCCCGCCATCGATAGTGCAGAAAACGTCAACAGGTCATCACCGTGCCAGACGGTGTCGGCCGCGTTGATGCGCACCCACAGGCGCAGCTGCGGACCATTGCCGCGCAGCCAGCGGGCCAATGTGGCGCGCGCTTCCTCCTTCTGCGGCAGGGCGACTGCATCTTCCAGATCAACGATGACGGCATCCGCCCCGCTCTCCAGCGCCTTGGCGTAGCGCTCGGGACGATTGGCCGGAACGAACAGGTAGCTGCTGGCCGTGGTGATGTGCGGCGCCATTACACGGCCCCCCGTTCGCGCAGCGCAGTGATGGCAGCTGCGTCATAGCCCAGTCTGGCGAGGATGGCCTCGGTGTGCTGACCCAAGGCAGGAATGGCTTCCATGCGGTAATCGAAACTGTCATTGGCACCCGGCGGCAGCAGCGCCGCCACCTTGCCGGCCGGCGTATCCACTTCGGTCCAGCGTTCGCGCGCGGCCAGTTGCGGATGCTGCCACAGTTCCTGCATGGTATTCACGCGCGCATTGGCGATCTGCGCCTGGTCCAGGCGCGCCACCACCTGCTCCGCACTCATGTCGGCGAACATGCTCAGGATCAGCTGGCGCAGCACTTCGCGATGTTCATGGCGGCGCGCATTGCTGGAAAAGCGTTCATCGCCGGCCAGCGCGGCGTCCTGCAACACCACCTCGCAGAAGACTTTCCATTCGCGTTCGTTCTGCAAGCCCAGCATGACGGTCTTGCCATCACCGGCCTTGAATGGCCCATAGGGATAGATGGTGGCGTGCTCCGCGCCCGAACGGCCCGGCGCGCTGGCCCCCTGGTAGGCGTAATACAGCGGAAAGCTCATCCACTCCGTCAACGCTTCCAGCATCGACAGATCGATATGGCTGCCGCGTCCATCGCGTCCGCGCTTGATGAGGGCGGCCAGAATGTTGGAATACGCGTACATGCCGGCGGCGATATCGGCAATCGAGCATCCGGCCTTGACCACTTCATCCGGCGTCCCGGTGACCGACAGAAAACCGGCTTCACTCTGGATCAGCAGGTCATAGGCTTTCTTGTCGCGATAAGGGCCATCCTCCCCATAGCCGGAGATGTCACACACGATCAGTCCCGGATGCTTCGCGTGCAGCGCCTTGGCCGACAGGCCGAGCCCGGCGGCGGCACCCGGTGCGAGGTTCTGCACCAGCACATCGGCCTCGCCCAGAAGCTGGCCGATGATGCGCTTGCCCTCTTCATCCTTGAGGTTGAGGGTCAGACTTTCCTTGGAACGATTGGTCCAGACGAAATGCGAGGACAAGCCGTTGACGCGCGTATCGTAGCCGCGCGCAAAATCCCCGACACCGGGCCGCTCGATCTTGATGACACGGGCCCCCAGGTCTGCCAGCTGGCGCGTACAGAACGGCGCGGCGATGGCGTGTTCGAGACTGATGACGGTGATGCCCTCCAGCGGGCGATTGGCGTGCGACATGGAGACTCCCTTGGGCGGCCGGATTCAGAAGGAACGGGGCAGACCGAGAATGTGCTCGGCCACGTAGGAAAAAATCAGGTTGGTCGAAATCGGCGCCACCTGATACAGCCGTGTCTCGCGGAACTTGCGCTCGACGTCGTATTCGCAGGCAAAGCCAAACCCGCCATGCGTCTGCAGGCAGACATTGGCCGCCTCCCACGAGGCCTTGGCCGCCAGATACTTGGCCATGTTGGCCTGGGCACCGCAGTTCTGATGGGCATCAAAGAGCGCACAGGCCTGGTAGCGCATCAGGTTGGCGGCCTCGATCTCGATGTAGGCATCGGCAATCGGGAACTGCACGCCCTGGTTCATGCCGATGGGGCGATCGAAGACTACGCGTTCTTTGGCATAAGCGCTCGCCTTGTCGATGAACCAGTAGCCATCGCCGATGCACTCGGCGGCGATCAGGGTGCGCTCGGCGTTGAGGCCGTCAAGGATGTACCTGAAGCCGCGCCCCTCCTCGCCGATCAGGTTCTCGGCGGGGATTTCCAGGTTGTCGATGAAAAGTTCATTGGTCTCATGATTGACCATATTCAGAATGGGCCGCACCTCCAGCCCCTTGCCGATGGCCTCCCTCAGATCGACCAGGAAGATCGACATGCCCTCGGACTTTTTCTTCACTTGATCCAAAGGCGTGGTCCTGGCGAGCAGGATCATCAGGTCGGAATGCTGTACCCGCGAGATCCAGACCTTCTGGCCATTGACCACGTAACGATCGCCCTTCTTCACCGCCACCGTCTTGATGCGCGTGGTGTCGGTACCGGTCGTGGGTTCGGTCACGCCCATCGATTGCAGGCGCAGTTCACCACTGGCTATCTTGGGCAAGTACTGCTGCTTCTGCCGTTCCGAGCCGTGGCGCAGCAGCGTACCCATGTTGTACATCTGGCCGTGACAGGCCCCGGAATTCCCGCCAGTACGATTGATCTCTTCCATGATGACCGAGGCTTCGGTCAGCCCCAGTCCCGAGCCGCCGTATTCCTGCGGAATCAGGGCCGCCATCCAGCCGGCCTTGGTGAGCGCATCGACGAATTGCTCGGGATAGCCGCGCGCTTCGTCGACCTTGCGCCAGTACTCCGCAGGGAAGGTCTGGCACAGGTCACGCACGGCATCGCGCAGGTCGGTGTAGGCATCAGGGACGGCTTGATACGACATGAGGGGGCTCCGGCTCTATATTATTTAAATGATTTATCTGATTTCAGTCCAGCAGGGCTTCGGCCTGCATCGCCAGCTCGCCACGTTCGTTCTGCGCCCACAGCGCCACGCTCTTGCCATCGGCAGCAGGCTTGCCGCACAGCGTGAAGGGCTCGGTATCGAACAAGGTTCCCACCGAGCGGAAGTTGAACTCGCGCATGACCGCCTGCGGCATCTCGCGCGCCACCAGGTCCGCCAGCAAAGTGGCGATCAGGGGGCCGTGGACGATGAGGCCGGGATAGCCCTCCGCCTCAGTGACATAGCTGCGGTCGTAATGGATGCGATGACCGTTGAAGGTCAGCGCCGAATAACGGAACAGCAGCACTGGATCCGGCTCCACGCGCCGCGACCAGCGCGCATCGGTGGGCGCGCTCTTCGGCACCACCACCGGGGCGCCCGGCTGCGGCAGATCGCGGTAGACGATGTCATGCTCTTCGCTCAGGCACAGCTGGCCCTGATGACGGATGGTGTGCTGCACGGTCACGAAAGCGAGCGCGCCGGTGCGGCCCTGCTTCACGTCCACGCTGGCGATGCGCGAGACTTTCTCGGCCTCTGCGCCGACGGGCAGCGGAGCGGCAAACCGCAGCCTTCCCCCGGCCCACATGCGGCGTGGCAGCGGCACCGGCGGCAGGAAACCCCCGCGCTGGGGATGGCCATCCGCGCCCACCTCAGACTGGCGGCACACGCTCCAGAAATAGATCCAGTGCCACAGCGGCGGCAGCGCATCGCCCGCCTGCGGCTGGCGTGGCCCGTCCAGCGTGGCCGCCAGCGCTGCCGCGAAGGCCGGGCTGATCTGGTCGTGGCGCGTTTCGGTCTTGTCCAGCCACTGCCGCAGCAGGGCGAGATCGAGGTCGGGGTGCGACATGGCTCCTCGCATCGTGGTTGTTGGTTGGCCACGAGTCTGCGGTGTCCACCCGCCGGGAACAATCTGTATTTTTGGAAGGGGGGCTTACGCAGAACTGAAGTCACGCGCAGCACAGGGATGCGGCATCGCGTCACAACTCGTCCGTATTTCACGCCATGCAGCGACCCGATTCGGCGTACCATAGGCAGCCACCGAGAGCACGCGTGCACCGATGGCGGAAGCGTGCCGCAATACAGGATGACCAGACTTGCCGAAGTGCAGGCGCCATCCTCACCGAATCTTTCCGGGAGACATCATGCTTTTCGATCTGACCGACCTGCGCCTCTTCATCCTCATCGCCGAACTCAACAGCCTCACCCGCAGCGCCGAGCGCATGAATCTCTCGCTGGCCGCCACCAGCAATCGCATCAAGGAACTGGAAACGCGCTTCGGCACCCGCCTGCTCTATCGCGAGAGCAAGGGCGTGCAGCTCACGCCAGCCGGGCATACCCTGCTGCATCACGCACAGCTCTTCATGCAGCAGGTGGAACACCTCAAGAGCGACATGCAGCAGTACAACAACGGCATCAAGGGCTATATCCGCATTTTCGCCAACACCACGGCGGTGACCGAATTCATGCCCGAGATCCTGGGCAAGTTCCTGGCCAGACATCCGCAGGTCAACGTCTCACTGGAAGAGCGCCTGAACCATGACATCCTGCGCGGCATCCAGGAAGGCACGGCCGATATCGGCATCGTGGCCGGTCCGGTGCAGGGGGATGGACTGCAGGTACTCAACTTCTCGACGGACAGGCTGGTGCTGGCCACTGCGCTGGAACACCCGCTGGCGGGCGCCGGCAGCGTTCCCTTCCAGGACACGCTGGAGTACGAACACATCGGCCTGCACGAAGGCAGCACCCTGCACCACTTCCTCAACAAGATTGTTTCCGAACAGGGGCAGCGTCTCAAGCTGCGGATTCAGGTGCGCAGCTTCGAAGCCATGTGCCGCATGATCGAGACCAATGTCGGCATCGGCATCGTGCCGCGTTCAGCGGCGCAGCGGCATCAGCAGACCATGCAGTTGGCGGTGGTGGAGCTGAACGATCCGTGGAGCGTGCGCGAGCGCAGCATGGTGTTCCAGAACATGGAGACGCTGTCGCCGCATGCACGCAATCTTGTGGATTTCATCCGCGAGCAGATGGCGCAGGAGAGCGACGAAGACAAGCTCGCCGCACGCGCAAGGAAGACCGCCTGAGCGGCGGAGATGGCCGGCCCTCAGCCGGCGATCATCATCCAGACCGACAGCAACAGCAATGCGGCGCAGAAGAGGATGCGCAGGCGTCGCTCCGGCAGATGGTGTGCCAGCGCCACGCCCCAGGAGATGCTGAGCACGCCGCCCAGCGCCATCGGAATGCCCACTGACCAGTCCACATGACCCGCCTGGGCGTAGGTCCACAGGGCCACCAGCGTACCGGGCGTGACCATGGCCAGCCCCAGTCCTTGCGCTGCGGTCTGCGTCACACCGAACAAGGCCGTCAGCAAGGGCACTGCGACGATGGCGCCGCCCACGCTGAAGAAGCCGGCCGAAGCGCCGGCAGCCATCCCCACCAGCGGAATGTAGCGACGCGAGAGGATCACGGACGATTCCACGCTGCGCTTGTTGCGCAACAGCGTCCACAGGTAGTACAGCGCCAGCAGGCCCATGAAGGCGGCGAAGCAGACATGCAGGCTGCGCGCCGCCATGGCCGTGGCGATGCGGGCCGAGACATAGGTGGTGAAGACAGCCGGCACGCACATCATGGCGGCGGTACTCCATTGGATGTGATTGCGCTGCTTGTAGCGCCAGAAGGCGATGACGACGTTGGGCACGATCATCACGAGTGCCGTGCCTTGGGCCAGTTGCTGGTCCATGCCGTAGAAGTAGCCCAGCACGGGGATGGCGATGAGACCGCCGCCGATCCCGAAGAGACCGCCCATGGCGCCCAGCAGGCCGCCGAGCAGGAAGTTGACTACGCCGGAGAAAAACAAGGAAGCCGTCATCGGTGTACAGTGATGCCTCTGCTGGCCGGCTGCAAGGTGCAGTGGCCGCATCGAAGGATAAAAAAGGAGACTGACATGAGCGGCGTCATCGTGTTTGCGCTGGAGATGGGCGTGGTAGCCCTCATTGCGCTGGCCATCTACATGGTGATGAAGAAATAGCGCCGCCGATCAGGCCCGACAGTGTAGCGCAGGCGGACCGGGCTGTCCCGGCGGCTGTGCTTTCCTGCCATCCCCCCTCAAGCAAAGGAAGACAGAATGGATCTCGGCATCAAAGGTAAAACCGCCCTCGTGTGCGCATCGAGCAAGGGCCTCGGCCGCGCGTGCGCACTCTCGCTGGCGCGCGAAGGCGTGCACGTCACCCTGCTGGCGCGCGGCGCGGAGGCACTGGAAGCAACGGCCCAGGCCATCCGCACGGAGACCGCCGCCACCGGTGCCATCATCACCACGGTCGCGTGCGACATCACCACCCCGGAAGGACGCGCCCTGGCGCTGGCCGCCTGCCCTGCCCCGGACATTCTGGTGACCAATGCCGGCGGACCCAAGCCGGGCGATTTTCGTGAGTGGACGCGGGATGACTGGATCGCGGCGGTCGACGCCAACATGCTGACGCCCATTGAGCTCATCAAGGCGACGGTGGATGGGATGATCGCGCGCGGCTTCGGGCGCATCGTCAACATCACGTCGAGTGCGGTGCGGGCACCGATTGATATCCTGGGGCTCTCCAATGGCGCGCGCTCGGGGCTGACGGGTTTTGTGGCGGGGCTGGCGCGCAAGACGGTGGCGCACAACGTGACCATCAACAATCTCCTGCCGGGGCCGTTCGAGACGGATCGCCTGCGTTCCACTGCGACGGGGGCGGCCAAGGAGAGTGGGCGCACGGTGGACGAGGTGCTGGCGGACCGGCGCAAGCTCAATCCGGCGGGACGCTTTGGCGATCCGGCCGAGTTCGGGGATGCCTGCGCTTATCTGTGCAGTGCGCAGGCGGGGTTCATCACGGGGCAGAATCTGCTGATGGATGGGGGTGCTTATCCGGGGACATTCTGAGCGGGATGCCGGGTCGTCTTGTGGGCGGATGCCTTGCATGCCGGAAAGGGTGGATGCAAAGCAAGTGATGTGATGTATAATGCGGCCCTCGTGCGACGGGCAACATGCCCGGCTGCCACGCAAGGAGGTTTGGGTGAGTGGTTTAAACCAGCAGTCTTGAAAACTGCCGACGGGGTGACCCGTCCGTGAGTTCGAATCTCACAGCCTCCGCCAGGACATGATGAAAACGGGCCCGAATGGGCCCGTTTTCATTTCTGCCAGCAAATTCATCCGAATTTCAAAACGTCTTAGTACTTAATACCGCGCTCATATCTCTAGAGCTCATTTCATATGCAGACGTGAGATGGGTTGCCTGCCGTTGTTGGAGATCGTCGCCGCAACAGCGCTACGACGCGTGGCCGCGCCTAGACAGACCACACCTGACCAGCTCTCTCTTTCGGAGACTGAATGTGAACAGGCCATAGTTTTGATACCACTCCCGATCCTGATATCGGGTAACGACAAGTGAACATCGGGCTGCTACAGTTCAACCTGTCACCCATTGATCAACGTCATCCCACCACCTTCCTCGCCCCGATGTCACCAGCGAATTCATTAACAAGAAAAATCATCTGCCTGATCTTCCTGTTGGCGTGTGCTGTGCCAGCATGGGCCGCATCGGCAGACAATCTTTGCGCGGCACTCACCCCGTATCTCAAAGACCCCCGGCATCCCACGCTGCCGAACCCGGCACGTGAACCCAATGCCGTGGAAAAAGCCCTCATCGATCGCTCTGACATTGATCTGCTCTCCTGGACCGACTATGACAACGGGGCTGCCCTTGTGGACGCGGATAATGACGGGGTTGATGAGTTGTACGTCTGGAACGTGAATGGATCAGGACGCTTTGCCCTCATCCAGTTTTTTGAGTTCGGCAAGCAGGAGGACGGTCAATCGCAGCGCCTGATCGACAAGGGCAGCGTCAATAATGGCGTTCTGCTCTCGCCTTATTTCGTGCGCTTCGAAGGAATCAATTACCTCGTCTCCACCGTCAACGGTGACCACGAGGGACTCAATATCCACCAGTTCGAGAAAGAGCCGAATGGCCGATATCGGATGCGTACCGTCTGCTCCATGAAGACCGTGATCACGACTGATCAGCGTTGTCGGCATCCCGCCTGCAAGGCCTTGCAAAAGCGGATGAGCAGCGAGGAGACAAATGACGCATTCGTCACGGCGGAATGGCCGCACAAGTATTTCGGGCCGGCCGGTCTGGCCGCTTTTTTTGCCGACGCCGAGGGCGATATTGATAATACGGGAGAGTCGACCTCGATATGGCGGCTCGGCAGGGAGGGCTATTACTTCGGATACATCTACTGGCATTATCTGGCGATGGGCGACGAGCCACCCGCGCTGGACGCGTCGCTGCGCGACGAAGCAGAATCAGGCGAAAATGGAAGGGCTGCACGACGTGTCCTGCCCGGACCGGCGCATGCGCGCCTGAGCAGGGTGCTGCGCAGCCAGAGTGCGCTGCTGACCAGAACGCTGCGTCAACCTGTGGAGCTTCCGAGGACCGGGCAGTTCTTCCTCTTCCAGGCGGAGAACGGCAAGACTTACTGGGCCTGGGATCTCGAGCCCGGGCCTTATGGCGAGGCCATTCACATCGTCTACACGAGGAACAAACGCTCGGATTACATCGGCCTGGTCAAGTCGGTGCGCACCTCTTTTCTGGAGCCTTGCCGGGCGGACTGTGTGTATCCGCTTGAACGATGATGCCGCATCAGCGTTGCCGGGCAAGATCGTTTCGAACTTCATCCATGCGTCGCCCCCGTCCGCAACACCGGCCCCTCAATGATCGGCCAGCCCTTCTCCTGCAAACGCGCGATCACCTGCGCCAGCGGCACCGACGCCATGAAGCACAGATCCAGATCCCCCAGGAAGACATGACGAAGCATTGTATGTCAAAAAGCGCGGGCGCGTGTCATACGCCAGCCGCTACCCCCTGCCGCCAAAAGATCGCTGAAATGTTCCGGCAATCGACTCAACAGGATAACGGCGTTCACGCCCGGTCCCGGCTACCTATCCACGCCACCAGCGCCTGCGCCGCCATCGGCCGCGCAAACAGATAACCCTGCACGAACGCACAGCCCATGCCTCGCAGCAGCTCGGCCTGCTCCTCGGTCTCCACGCCTTCGGCCACGCACTCCATCTGCTGCGAGCGCGCGATGCCGATGATGGCCGGCAGCAGCGACGAGGCGCGTCCCTCTTCGCTCACGCGCAGGATGAAGGAGCGATCCAGTTTCACGCAGTTGAAATCAAAATTGTGCAGCGTCGACAAGGAGGAATAGCCAGTTCCAAAATCATCCAGGCACAGTCCGAACCCATACGTGCTCAACTGACGGAACTGCGCCTGCAGATGATGCGAGTCATCGATGAGCAGACTCTCGGTAAGCTCCAGCGTGATCATCGGCGGAGCCACGCCGGCGTTGAGAACGATGTCGCGCACCTGTTCGAAGAAGTGCACGTTCATCGCCTGCCGCACCGAGACGTTTACGTGCGCCGTGAATCCTTCCGGCAGGATGCCCAGCGCCTGCCACTGCGCCACATCGGCCGCCACCTTGCGGAAGGCCAGCGCACCCAGCTGCGAAATACGCTCGCTGCGTTCGGCCAGCGGAATGAATTCGGCTGGCGAGACCGCGCCGAAGGCCGGCGAGTGCCAGCGCATCAGTGCCTCCACGCCGTGCAGCGCACCGCTGCGCAGATCGCAGATGGGCTGGTAGACCATGCTGAACTCGGCCTCCAGCGTGGCGGCGTCCATGGCCGCCAACAGCGCCTGCACCCGTTCTTCGCGCGCCAGCATGGCCGGCTGGAACACGCAGTAACCGCCACCGCCCGGCTGCTGCGCCTGGCGCAATGCAATGGCGGCATTGGCCAGGCTCTTTTCCATGGCGGCCTTGCTGCGCTGTTCGCAAACACTCACGCCAAAACTCAGGAATACGCGCACCTCTTCCGCCCCACCGGTCGATAGCACCAGTTCGGACTTGCTGCGCAGGCGCAGCAGCATGTCCTCATGTTCGGCAGGCGTGCCCAGCATCACCACGGCGATGCGGCTCTCGCTGTAGCGGCAACGGACCAGCCGCTGCGCCGCAAAGTCGCCCCACACAGGAGCCACCTGCTGGCACAGGCTCTGCCACAGGTGACGCAGCGCGACCTTGTTGAGCGCATCAGACAGGACCACATAGTTGTTGATTTCCACCATGCAGACCGTGGCCTGTTCCCACGCGCTCTGCTCCAGCCGCTCGGCTGCGCCGATCAGGCTCAGGAGGCCGCTTTCCTGATCGCGGTCGACCTTGTCGCGCAGTTCGTGATACAGCCGGTAGAGATTGCCGGCCATGCGCTCGACGGCATCCTGCACCGAGACGATTTCCTCGATGGCCCAGCCTTTGGGATAGAGCAGCTCGAAGCGATGCGTCCCGCTGGCCTCGCGAAAAGCCACCTGCTCGGCCTGATGGCGCAGACGCATCAGCGGCGAAGTGATGCTGCCGCGATACAGGCGGATCAGGACCAGGCCGCCGACCAGCATGACCGCGAGTGCGACCCAACTGATCCAGAAGATGCCATCGAACACCGACAGCAGTTCAGAGCGGGACGAAATCACCAGCACCCGATAACCGGCCAGTTCGGCGGGTGCGCCATCGATCTTCGACAGCGGCTGCTGGTAAATGAGGAACTTGCCATTGGCATCGGTCTTGAGATTGACCATGCGCGAGCGGTCCGCCAGGCGCGCAATGGCCAGTTCGGTAAAACGCGCGCGGCTGCCCGGCGGCTGGTCGATCAGGAAGCGCTTGTCGGCGGCACTGAGCCGGTCCGATTGCAGCAATACACGTTCATTGTCATCGACGATGAAGACCCCCGCCACCAGCGACTGCTGGACTGCCGCATCCAGCAGATGCTGCAGCCGCGCCTGCGAGAGATCGACGGCAATCACGCCCTGGTCTTCCGGCGAGCGATTGACGGGACAAGTCATGGACGCATTCCACTGCGCATCGGCTCCCATGCTGAAGTAGATCGCGGAGACCTGCGGGCATTCGGCGGTGGCATTCACATACCAGGGACGCTGGCGGGCATCGTAGTCAGGCGTGACGGACAACGGCGCAAGGTGCTCACCGTCGGGGCGCTGGTCGAAGTGTTGCAGGCCGGGATGGGCGTCATCCTGCAGGTAGTAGTCGAGGCTGCCGTAGCCCTTGAGATTGACGGCAATCAGCTGGCCACGGTTGTTGCCGAACTGGATGTAGGAAAAGCGCGGCTCCTCGGCATTCTCGCGGCGCGCCAACGACTCGATGAAGCGGGCCAGCGAACGCAGATCGCCATGCAGGGGGATCGAGGATTCCAGCATCAGGCCCTGCATCTGCTTGATGAACACCCCACCCGCCAGGTACTCGGAGCGGAAGCCCTCCAGCACGCGATTGAGTTCGCGCTCCAGCAGCGGCTGCACGATCTTCTCTTCCAGGTCATGCTGCAGCCAGAAAAAACCTGCCGCGCCGAACGCCGCCAGGCAGCCCAGGAAACAGATCAGCGCGCCCGCGATGAGCTGCCCGATCTTCCACTGGTGATGTTTGTTGAGAAATCGCATTTCCCCTTCCCCGCCGCTGTTGCGCGTGCTGTGGTGAGCCAAGCTCTCTGGCTGGTGCTCCCCGTCTTGCTTGATATCGCCTGGTATCGCCTGATATTGCGTGGTGATGCGTGGCGATGGGTGGCCTAGCGCTCCGCTGCGGCCCTCTGCTGTCACTGCGTCCCGGCTTCAGGCTATCAGGCTTCCGGTGTCCGACGCTATCAGGAAAAGCATGAACGCGTGTCTTTTCCTACAATCATGGTCTTGATGCCTCGCCGCAACGGATTTGCCGTGCGGGAAAGCGCAGGCATCCTTATTTTTCCGGCCAGTCCGGTAACGCGATTTTGTCCATGCATCCCTTCACCGCCCTGCTCCTGCTGACCGCCATCCAGATCGCCACCTCCTTTGCCGCGACCGCCGTGCTGACCATCTCGCCCCTGCTGGCCGAGACGCTGGGCATTTCCGTCCGCTGGGTCGGGGTCTACACGGCGGTGCTCTACGCGGCGGCGGCCTGCTCGTCGATCTGGTTCGGCAACCGCGTCCATCGGCTCGGCGCATTCCAGGTCAGCCGCTGGTGCCTGGCACTCTGCGCCCTGGGGATGCTGCTCATCGCGGCCACCCACGTGGCAGGGGTGCTGGCCGGCAGCGTACTCATGGGCATGGGCTACGGCGGCATCACGCCCGCCAGTTCCTACTTCCTCAGCCAGAGCGGCCCGCTGAAAAACCGCAGCCTGCTGTTCTCGATCCGGCAAAGCGGCGTCCCCGCCGGGGCTGCACTGGCGGCCTTGCTGGTGCCGGTCATGACGCAGCACGTCGGACTGCTGTGGGCCTTCGTGGCGCCGGGCCTGATCGGCCTGCTCGGTGCGATCGCCTTCAACAGCAAGTCGGCGCAAGACCACGACCCGGCCCCGGCAGCCAGCAAAGGCGCAGCATCCGCAGAGAGCGTCTGGTCGCTGCTGCGCAGCCATCCGCCACTGCGCATCCTGACGCTGGTGGCCTTCCTGTTCTCGGGCTTGCAGGTCACTGCCATTGCCATGCTGCTGCCCTTCCTGCACGGCTTCCAGCAGATGTCGATCGAGCAGGCCGCCATGCTGCTGACGCTGTTCAATCTGGTGGGCGTGGTGTTCCGGCTGATCTGGGGCCGCTGCGTTGATCGCGGCGTGCCGGCGCTGCGCATGCTGGCCGTCTCCGGCCTGCTGGGCACGCTGGGCTTTGCCATTCTCGCGTGGTCGGCCTTTGCGCCCACACCGGTGCTGATGTTCTATGCGGCCGCCGCCGCGCTCGGGGTGGCGGTGGTGGCCTGGAATGGCGTGCTGTTCTCGGAGATCGCCATCCTCGTGCCGCGCGCCCAAGTGGGCCGGGCCACCGGGCTGTGCGTGTTTGCCGGATTCATCGGCGTGGTGCTCATGCCCACCGTACTGACCCTGGCCATCGAGCAGCGCACCGCCTCCGGATTGGTGTTCGCGCTGGGCGCTGCGCTGTCGATGCTGGTCGGCTGGCAGACCTGGCGCCGCGCAGCGCGCCCAGGCCAGCCAACCTGATTCGCCTGCGCCACCAATCGCGCGCGCTCACCGGCGTGCGGCCTTGGTGAAGCTGGCCCGCCCCATCTCGCCGGCATTGGCCAGCAGGCGCAAACGCGCCGAGCGCCACTCGCCCAGCGCACGGATGCGTTCCAGTTCGGCATCGGCCAGGGCCGTCTGGGCGTTGAGCATCTCCACGATATCGGCCGCACCCGTGTCGTACTTGCGCCGCACGGACTCTACCGAGCGCAGGGCCGCTTCCAGCAGGCCGCGTGCAGAGGACATGCTGCGCAAGGCGGTGGTCGCCTCTGCATAGGTAGTGGCGATGTCGCCCAGCACCTGCGCCTGTACTTCACGCAGCTCGGCCTCGCGCATCTCCAGTTGGGCCTGCGCGCCATCGACCTTGTAGCCGTTGGCAAAGCCATCGAAGATCGGGATGGTCAGGTTCAGTCCGACCACCGTATCGCGATCGCCGCGACTGCCGGGCTGGTTCGGACGGCCGTTGATGTAACGGCTGGCCGTCATGTCCAGCGTCGGCAGGCCATCGGCCACGGCGACTCTCACCTTCTCGCGGGCGGCCTCCACCTGGCCGCGTGCAGCCAGGATCGCCGGGTGATACTGCCGGGCCGATTGCAGCCAGCCCGGCAGGTTCTGCTCCAGCCCGAGCGGATCCTCCTCGGTCTCCGAGGACAGCGTGATGACCGGTACGTCGCCCGCCTCGTCCAGCAAACCCAGGCCCACGGCCAGCATCACCACGCTGCGCTTGTACTGGCCGATGGCGCGCGCCAGTTCCAGCTCGGCCCTGGCCACGAAGGTGCGTGCCTGCAAGGTCTCAGGCAGGGCACCCACGCCGCGCTGCTCGCGCTTGATGGCGGCCTCCAGGATCTGGCGCGCCAGCGCCAGGCTGCGCTCGCGCGACTGCTGTGCGGCGCGCGCGCTGTGGGCGTCGTAATACAGGCCGACGGCATTGCCCATGGCTTTCTGCAGGGTGGCGTCCTGGCTGGCCGAGGCCGCCTGCAGCAGCACATCGGCTGCGCGCTGGTTGGCACTGCGCCCGCCGAAGTCGAGCAGGCGCCAGGTCAGCGTCGCATACAGCGTGCCGATCGAGCGCTTGCTGCTGCCCTGGTCCGACGTGGCGCTCTCGCGGTACTGGCCGACACCCGCCCCGAGGGTGGGCAGGTAGGCTGCACGCGCCTCGCCCAGTTGCGACGACTGCAGCTTGATCGCGGCCCATGAGGCTTGTACCTGGGGCTGATGGCACAGCGCCAGGTCCACCGCATCAACCAGCGTGAGCACCTTGCCGGGCGTGAAGGGGCTGGTTGCGCAGCCCGTTGGACGGTCGTCGCCGGGCAGTATCTTTCCCTTGTCCAGTTCGGGCGGGCGTGCCAGCAAGGGATCGAAGCGCGCAGGCGGGGCCGCACCAGCCGGTGCCGCAAGCAGCGAGACCATCAGGATCAGGGCCGTTACCGCATGGCGCGGTTGCAAAAAGTCATCAACGCTCATGCAAAGCCTCCTTCTGATGCCGCATCAACGGCGACAGCACATACTCGATCACGCGCCGGCTGCCGGTCCGGATACCCACATTGACGGCCAGCCCGGCCGACAGCGGCAAACTGCGACCATCGACATTCAAGCTGTTGCGGGAAAGCAGGATGCGCGCGGAATAGACCAGGCCCTTCTTCTCATCCTGAATGGCATCGCGCGAGACATGCACCACACGCGCCGGGACGGTACCGTACTTGGTGTAGTCGAAGGCATCAATCTTGACCTCGACCTCCTGCCCGATGCGGACGAAGCCGACGTCCTTGTTCTCCAGCCAGGCCTCGATTTCGATATCGCCCTCCTCCGGCACGATCTGCATCAAGGGCTGGGCCGCCGCCACCACACCGCCCACGGTATGCACGGCCAGCTGCTGTACGGTGCCGCTGACGGGGGCCATGAGCGTGAGCAGGCGGCTGCGCTCTTCGGCGCGGCGCTGGTCCTGCTGTGCGGATTCGATGATCTTCTCGGCCTCGATGCGGCTGTCGTGGGCTTCCTTCTGCGTCTGCGCCAGCAGCGCGGTGCGCTGGTTGCGGGCCTCGCTCAACTGGCCTTGCAGATCCACCCTCGCTTGCTCCTTCTCCAGCCATGCATGACGCGAGACGGTGTTGTCGGCCATCAGCTCCTTGTAATCGGCGGCACGCGCGCTGGCCAACTGCAAGGCCGCTGCGTAGCGCGTGATCTCGTCATCGATCCGGGCCAGGCGCGCGCGAAAGTCCTGGTACTGCCCCTGCAACTGGCGCTCGGAAGAATCCCGCTGCGCACGGCCTGCGCCGCCAACCTCCGTCAGCTGCGGCGCCTGCAGCTCCTGCACCGCCTGCATCATGGCCGCCGCGCGCGCCACCTGCAGCCGCGCCTGGGCCACGGCGTCGGCGGCCTTGTCGCGTTCGGCATCACTGCTGGTGGCATCGAGCTCCATGAGGATCTGGCCGACCCGCACGCGCTGTCCTTCCCTGACCAGGATGTCGCGCACGCTAGCCACCTCGATGGACGCGATGGTCTTGATCCGGGCCGAAGGAATGACCTTGCCGGTAGCGTTGACCACGATGTCGATCTGGCCCACCAGCGACCACAGCAGCGTGAGCAAGACCATCGCCATCAGCAGGCGCGCAGTCCAGCGCAGGCTGGCCGAATCGGGCGATTCCTGCAGCGACAGCGCGGCCGGCAGGAACTCGGCTTCCTGCTCGTCGTAGAAGCCGCTCTTGCGCGGATCGCGCTGGCGCCAGGCATGCCGCAGTACGCGCCCATAGCGCTGCCACAGCGCCAGCCAGGCCCGGGAACGATGATGCAGACTCATGGTGTCTCCCCTTGCAATGGCTTGCCGGCCTGCAGCGCACAGAGGTGCGCATAGATGCCGTCGGGCAGCATGAGCAATTCCTCATGGCTGCCGCTCTCGACGACGCTGCCGCGCTCCATGACCACGATGCGGTCGGCATCGCGCACGGCCGACAGGCGGTGCGCGATGATGAGCACGGTGCGCCCGGCACAGATCTGGCGCATGTTGTCCTGGATGATTTTTTCGGATTCGTAGTCCAGCGCGCTGGTGGCCTCGTCAAAGATGAGGATGCCGGGATTGCTGATGAGTGCGCGCGCAATGGCGATGCGCTGGCGCTGTCCGCCGGACAGTCCGCTGCCCTGCTCGCCGACCAGCGTGTCATAGCCCTCGGGCAGTTCGCAGATGAAGTCATGCGCTCCGGCCAGCTTGGCGGCGGCGATCACCTGCTCGATCGGTGCGGAAGAATCGACCAGGGCGATGTTGTCGCGGATGGAGCGCGAGAACAGCGTGTTCTCCTGCAGCACCACGCCGATCTGCTGGCGCAGCGAGGCGGTGTCGATGATGGCGATATCCTGCCCATCGACGGTCACGCGTCCGCTCTCGCAGACGTAGAGCCGCTGCACCAGCTTGGCCAGCGTGCTCTTGCCGGACCCGGAGCGGCCGACGATACCGATCACTTCGCCCGGCTGTATCTGCAGCGTCAGCCCGCGAATGACCTCCGGCGTCTCCGGACGATAGCGAAAACTCACCCGCTCAAACGCAATCGCACCGGTCACACGCGGCAGGCGGGTGCGCTGGCCGGCCACTTCGCTGCGCGCATCGAGCACATCGGCCAGCCGGCTCATGGAAATGCCGATCTGCTGGAAGTCGTTCCACAGCTGTGCCAGGCGCAGGATCGGCGCCGCCACCTGGCCGGCCAGCATGTTGAAGGCCACCAGTTCGCCCACGGTCAGGGTGTTGTCCACCACCTGCAGCGCGCCCATCCACATGATGCCCACGCTGACCAGCTTGCTCACCAGGTTCACGCCGCCATTGGCCACCAGGCTGATGTTGGTGGTGGTGAGACCGGCGGCGACATAACCGGCCAGCTGCTGGTCCCACTTGCGTTGCCAGTGCGGTTCCACGGCCAGGGCCTTGACGGTGTCCATGCCGGTCAGGGTCTCCACCAGGAAGGACTGGTTCTCGGCGCTCTTGTTGAACTTGTCGTTCAGGCGTGCGCGCAGCACCGGTGTGAAGATCAGGGACAACAGCAGGTAGACCGGGATGGAAGCCAGCACGATCAGCGTCAGCGGCACGCTGTACCAGAGCATCACCGCCAGGAAGATGAAGGAGAACATCAGGTCCAGCACCAGCGTCATGGCATTGCCGGTGAGGAAGCTGCGGATGTTTTCCAGCTCGCGCACGCGGGCAATCGAATCACCCGCGCGGCGTACCTGGAAGTAGGCCAGCGGCAGGCTCAGCAGATGGGCAAACAGGCGCGCGCCCAGCTCCACATCGATCTTGCTGCTGGCCTTGGCGAAGATGGCGGTACGAATCCCGGTCAACAGGGCTTCGAAAATGGTGGCTGCGATCAGGCCGACCGCAATCACGTTGAGCGTCATCATGGCGTGGTTGACCAGTACCTTGTCCATCACCACCTGGAAGAACAGGGGCGTCACCAGGCCAATGATCTGCAGCACCAGCGAGATCAGCAGCACCTCGGCCAGCACCTTGCGATACTTGACCACGGCCGGGATGAACCAGGTGAAATCGAAGCGCGAGGACTCGCCCGCATAGCTGGCCTGGCTGGTCATGAGGATCACCTGGCCGCCCCAGAGCGCCATGAATTCGCTGCGCGTGAGGACCTGCGGTGCTTGCCCCGGCCGCTGGATCAGGATGCGCAATGGCGTGCCCGGTGATTCCTGCGGCGCGGCGTCGATCTTGGCAAGCACGAAGAAGTGTCCGGCGTGATCGACGCAAATGGCCGGTACCGGCGTGCGCTCCAGCCTGGCCGCTTGCTGGCGGATGGCGCGCGCCTTCATGCCCAGGGCCCGCGCGCCCAGCAGGATGGTCTGCACGTTGAAGGGCTGGCGGCCGAATCGGTGCTGCAATTGCCGGGCATCGGCTGCGATGCCGTGCAGCTTGGCCAGCATGATCAGGCACAGCAAGCCGCTGTCCGTCCCCGCCTGGCCGGTGTCGTGGTCCGTCTGGTTCATAGGATTTCCGAGAGGGTTGCTTCGAGGATGGTGGGTCAAGGACGGCCGCTGCCCTGCTTGCAGGCCGCCTTGATAGACCGTAGGTCAGGACTCAGTGGGTCACGGTCAACAGCACCTGGTCCGCACTGGACTGGCCGCTGCGCCACTCGGTCTGGGTTGCCGCCGGCGGTGCGAAGCTGGCCATGGCTTGCACCAGTTTTTCCACATCGCTGTCGTAGAGGGTGTAACCCTCGGCGGTCCTGATGCGCTCGATGTGGTTGTCGCTGCCGCTTGCACCGCCGACGTACCAGTCCTTGATGGTGATCTGGTCCTGTCCGCCCAGGACGTCGATCTGCAAGTCATTGCCCACGTGCTGGAACCACAGGTTGGTCTGCCTGATGTCGGTGAACTGCAGCGTATCCAGGTTGCCCTTGGTGGCATCGTTGTCGACCACCAGATCCCGGCCATCCCCGCGACTGAAGACGTAGGTGTCGTTGCCGGCCTGACCTACCAGCGTATCGTCGCCACGGCCGCCGGTGAGGATGTTGTTGCCTCGATTGCCCACCAGCTGGTTGTCCAGCGCGTTGCCGGTGCCGTTGAGGCTGGCGTCGATCATCTTGATCGGTGCCACGGTGATGAGGGCATTCGCGCCGTCGACATTGGCCGCGTAACGCAACTGCTCCATGCTCAGGAAACGGCACATGTCGCTGGCATTTCCCTGCCCGGAATCGGTGATGTAGACGCCTTGGGCAACGCCTGTGGCTTCATCGCAGGCAACACCGGTCAGCGTGATCACGTGATCGCTGCGTACGGGACTGCCGTTGTCGCCATGGCCCCAGAGCTGCGACGAGCACACGCCGATGATGGCGCCGCGGCCCGCCTGCAGGGCATCCAGCAGCTTCTGCTCCTCATAGCTGGTGAAAATCTGGTGGGCCATGTGATAGCTGTCCAGAATATTGCTGCGTTCGTAGACATTCGTACCGCCACCCATGCCGCTGGCATTCTTGGGCGTGCACCAGCCCATCTGGATCGCGCGGCGCACTACATCGGGCTCGCTGACGGACTGTCCGGCGATGGTCAGCAGGTTGGCGATGCTGGCCTCGCCACAGGTGCCATCGTATCCGGCGAGATCGCCGCCCTGGTCGTAGTCGAGGTGGTAGTCATGCGGCGCGCCATAGACCAGCACGGACTTGCCGTCCATGCTGGCGCGCTGCGGGGTGCCAGCATCCAGCAGCACCAGATTCTCGACGTTCTCGCCGAGGGTAGTGCTGATGCGGGAGTAGACGGTATCGATACCCTCGCCTACCAGTTCCATCACCTTGTCGCCGGGGTTGTCGATGAAATAGCTGTCGTTGCCCTTGCCCCCGATCATGGTATCGGCACCAGTACCGCCGTCGATGACGTTCTCCTGGCTGTTGCCCACGATGAGATTGTCCAGGCCATTGCCGCCGGCCTTGTAGTTGCCGCCTTCCAGCAGATGCAGTTCTTCCACGAACTCGGTCAGCGCATAGCTGCTGCCCGCCAGCACCGTATCGTAGCCGCCGTTGTCGCGCTCCAGCACCACATCGCCCGGACTGCTGACCACATAGGTATCGTTGCCGCTGCCGCCTTCCATGTGATCGTTGCCGGCGCCGCCATCGAGATAGTCATCGCCTCCG
>NZ_DBIC01000017.1:0-3836 GCF_002296545.1 Herbaspirillum sp. UBA812
TATAAGGGCAGGTGGCGGCGCATAAAGTTCCGTGCCGCAGCATGGCTGCTGTAACATTATGCTTCTGTCGCCCTTGCATCCGGCCGTGCGCCGGGCTGCAGGCCTTCCGTCCGAACCCAGATTCCCGCATGACCACAGCTTCCGGCTCCCTCACCATCGTCGTCGCTACCGACCTCAACAACGGCATCGGCATTCGCAACACCCTGCCCTGGCATCTGCCGGAAGACCTGGCCCATTTCAAGCGCACCACCTCGGGGCATGCCATCCTGATGGGCCGCAAGACCTTTGAATCGATCGGCCGGCCGCTGCCCAACCGGCGCAACATCGTCATCACCCGCAATGCCGAATGGCAACACGCGGGGGTGGAGACGGCGGCTTCGCTGCAGGAGGCCGCCGCGCTGGCGCAAGGGGCACCGGCCTTCATCATCGGCGGTGCGCAGATCTACGCGGAAGCCCTGCCGCTGGTGGACCGGCTCATCATCACCCGCATCAACCAGGCTTTTGATTGCGACGCCTTCTTCCCGGCGCTGGACCCGCTGCTGTGGCAGGAGACCGCACGCGAGGACCACCGGTCCGAAACTTCCGGATTGGACTACGCTTTTGTGACATACGAAAGACGTTGAACCACCTCGGCACGAGGCTGTTGTTTTTTCCCTTTTTTGCTTAAACTGCGCACCTCTTTAGCGCAGTTCGCGCGCACGTTGCGCGCATATCTGCGACAATCCCGCTTTCATTTTTCCGGCGCGCAAGCACTGCCAGCCCAGGCGCTTTTCTTTTCACCCCCTGCGCGCGCGCCTGCCCGGCCCCACGCGCGCAAAGCCTGGAGAAATCCATGAAATTCCGATTCCCCATCGTCATCATCGACGAAGACTTCCGCTCCGAAAACACCTCCGGCCTGGGCATCCGCGCCCTGGCCGACGCCATCGAAGCCGAAGGCATGGAAGTGCTGGGCGTGACCAGCTACGGCGACCTGGCCCAGTTCGCCCAGCAGCAGTCGCGCGCCTCGGCCTTCATCCTCTCCATCGACGATGAAGAAATGGGTGCCGGTTCCGACGAAGAGACCGACCACGCCCTGAAGGCCCTGCGTGCGTTTGTCAGCGAAATTCGTCACAAGAACGCCGACATCCCCATCTACCTCTACGGTGAAACCCGCACCTCGCGCCACATTCCCAACGATGTGCTGCGCGAACTGCACGGTTTCATTCACATGTTCGAAGATACGCCGGAGTTCGTGGCCCGCCACATCATCCGCGAAGCCAAGTCCTACCTGGACGGCCTGGCTCCCCCGTTCTTCCGCGCCCTGGTCGATTACGCCCAGGATGGCTCCTACTCCTGGCACTGCCCCGGCCACTCCGGCGGCGTGGCTTTCCTGAAGTCGCCCGTGGGCCAGATGTTCCACCAGTTCTTCGGCGAACGCATGCTGCGCGCCGACGTCTGCAATGCCGTGGAAGAACTGGGCCAGCTGCTGGACCACACCGGCCCGGTCGCCAACTCGGAACGCAATGCGGCGCGCATCTTCAATGCCGACCACTGCTACTTCGTCACCAACGGTACCTCGACCTCCAACAAGATGGTCTGGCACTCGACCGTGGCACCGGGCGACATCGTCGTCGTGGACCGCAACTGCCACAAGTCCATCCTGCACTCCATCATCATGACCGGCGCGATCCCCGTGTTCCTGATGCCCACGCGTAACCACCTGGGCATCATCGGACCGATCCCGCTGGAAGAGTTCACCCTCGAAAGCATCCAGCGCAAGATCGAAGCCAACCCCTTCGCCCGCGAAGCCAAGAACAAGAAGCCGCGCATCCTGACCATCACCCAGTCGACCTACGACGGCGTGGTCTACAACGTCGAGACCCTGAAGGACATGCTCGACGGCGAGATCGAAACCCTGCACTTCGACGAAGCCTGGCTGCCGCACGCGACCTTCCACGACTTCTACAAGGACATGCACGCCATCGGCAAGGACCGTCCGCGCGCCAAGAAGTCGCTGATCTTCTCGACCCAGTCGACCCACAAGCTGCTGGCCGGCCTGTCGCAGGCCTCGCAGATCCTGGTGCGCGAGTCGGAGACCGTGAAGCTCGATGAAGACGCCTTCAACGAAGCCTTCCTGATGCACACCTCGACCTCGCCGCAATACTCCATCATCGCCTCCTGCGACGTCGCAGCCGCCATGATGGAAGCGCCGGGCGGCACGGCCCTGGTGGAAGAAAGCATCCTGGAAGCGCTGGACTTCCGCCGCGCCATGAAGAAGATCGACCAGGAATTCGGCGATGAGTGGTGGTTCCAGGTCTGGGGCCCCAACAGCTTCGCCGCCGACGGCATCGGCGAGCGCGAGGACTGGGTCATCAAGGCCGAGGACGACTGGCACGGTTTCGGCAACCTGGCACCGGGCTTCAACATGCTGGACCCGATCAAGGCCACCATCGTCACCCCCGGCCTGGCCCTGAACGGCCAGTTCGGCGAGAACGGCATCCCGGCCTCCATCGTGACCAAGTACCTGGCCGAGCATGGCGTGATCGTGGAGAAGTGCGGCCTGTATTCCTTCTTCATCATGTTCACCATCGGCATCACCAAGGGCCGCTGGAACACCCTGGTGACGGCGCTGCAGCAGTTCAAGGACGACTACGACAAGAACCAGCCGATCTGGCGCATCCTGCCCGAGTTCGCGCAGCGCAATCCGCGCTACGAGCGCCTGGGCCTGCGCGACCTGTGCCAGCAGATCCACGAGACCTACCGTGCCTACGACGTGGCCCGCCTGACCACCGAGATGTATCTCTCGGACATGCAGCCGGCCATGAAGCCTTCGGACGCCTTCTCCAAGATGGCGCACCGCGAGATCGAGCGCGTCCCCCTGGACGAACTCGAAGGCCGCGTCACCTCGATCCTGCTGACTCCCTATCCGCCGGGCATCCCCCTGCTGATCCCGGGCGAGATCTTCAACAAGACCATCGTCGATTACCTGAAGTTTGCGCGTGATTTCAACGAGAAATTCCCGGGCTTCGAAACCGACGTGCATGGCCTGGTCAAGCGTGAAGTCAACGGCCGCCGCGATTACTTCGTGGATTGCGTCAAGCAGTAAGTCTCAGCGCTGCATGTAAAGAAACAGCCGATGCCTGCGAGGGCATCGGCTGTTTTGTTTTGGCTCCGGCAGAAGCGCCGTCAGAACGTGCCGAGATAGAAGAACCCCGCCAAAGCGCCCCCAAACAACAACCACAGCGGATGGATCTTGGTCTTGAGCGCGATGATGGCGGTAGCCGCCGTGATCGCGGCCAGGAAGCCGTGGGTGATCGACGCCTGCGTGATCAACAGCGCCGAAGCCGCGACCAGCCCGCCCGTGACCGGCAGCAGGCCGGCCTGCACGTGACGCCGCCAGGGCTTGTCCTTGAACCTCTCCCAGACGTGCAACATGATGATGGTGATGATGGAGGACGGCCCGAACTTGGCCAGGCTGGTCACCAGCATCCCCCAGAAACCGGCCACATGCCAGCCCACCAGCGTGACCACCATCAGGTTGGGACCGGGTGCCGCCTGCCCCAGGGCGAACAGCGCACTGAAATCCTCGGCGCTCATCCAATGATGTACTTCCACTACCTGGCGTTGCATCTCCGGCAGGATGGTATTGCCACCACCGAAGGCCAGCACCGACAACTGCGTGAAGATGATGGCCAATGCGATCAGGGTCTGGCTCATTGCGCGCCCTCCTTCTTGCCCTCACGCTGCGCCGGCGCAGTCTGCGTCTTGGCGGCGAAGCGATCACCGTAACGCGCGGTCAGGACCACGCTGATGGGTGTCATCACCAGCATCACCCACAGCAAGGGGATACGCAGGAA
>NZ_DBIC01000228.1:0-16816 GCF_002296545.1 Herbaspirillum sp. UBA812
CAGGCCAATACCGTGCGCGGAACCGTGATCGGCGAAGTCGGCAGCAACGGTCAGCGCGCCGGCCGGGCAGCGGTTTCGCGCGGCTGGGACAACATGTCCATCGACGCCAGCTATGCCAAGTCGCATGCCGACAACTGGCGCGACAACAGCGAGTCCAATCAGGAAAATTTCAGTACCACGGTGCAGTGGTTCGCCAGCGACTGGCGCTTCGGCCTGCGCGCCAACTTGTCGCGCGCCGATTTCGGCCTGCCGGGCAGCCTGAGCCAGGCGCAATATGACGCCAATGCGCGCCAGACCAGCAAGCCGCTGGATCACGGCTCCTATGACAATGACAGCATCACCGCCTTCCTGGAGCGCCGCTTCGGTGCCTTCGACGTGGCGGCCGAGCTGTCGCATCGTGAAAAAATCTCGCGCTCGACCTATGTCAGCAGCGCTTCCACCGCCCAAGCCAACATCCGGACCACCCAGTTCTCGCCGCGCCTGCGTCACGTGCTCGACAGCGGCCTGTGGAAGAACGAGGCCATTGCCGGTGTGGACCTGGCCGAATGGAGTTCCGCCACCAATGCCAGCTATGGCAACAGCGATGCCTCCCAGCATTCGAAGGCGCTGTACCTGCGCGATGAAATCGAGTTCGACCGCAACGCCCGCGTGGCTGCCGGCGTGCGCCGCGAGCAGTTCACCCAGCAGAGCGATTCCGGCGCCTATGGCCGCACCAGCGCCGTCAATGCCTGGGATCTGCAAGCCAGCTATGCGCCGCTGCCGCTGCTGCGCGGCTTCGTCAAGACCGGCCAGAGCTATCGCCTGGCAACTGCCGACGAGAACGGCTTCACGGCCTTGCCCAGCGGTGCGGTCCTGAAACCGCAGGTCTCGCATGACCTGGAACTGGGCGCGACCCTGGGCCATACGGCGCGCCAGGTGACGCTGCGCTGGTTCCGCCATCGCGTGCGCGACGAGCTGTATTACGACCCGACCGCCAACGCTGGCTTCGGGGCCAACAGCAACCTGGCCCCGACCCGCCATCAGGGCGTGGAACTGGAAGGCCGTGTGCAGCTGACCGAGACCCTGGGCTGGAGTGCCACCTACCAGCACATCAATGCGCGTTTCGAGGAAGGCGACAACAGTGGCAAGCAACTGGCGCTGGTGCCGGCCAATACGCTGTCGACCCGCCTGAACTGGAAGTCCGGACAGCAAAGCGCCGACGTCGGTGCACGCTGGGTGGACCGCCAGCGCATGGGCAACGACTTCGCCAACACCTGCGCGCGCATGCCTTCGTTCACTACCTTCGATGCGCGGTATGCGGTGCGTGTCAGCGCCTGGGAATTTGCCGTCACCGGGACCAATCTGGCTGATCGCAAGTATTACTCGCAGGCGTATGACTGCAGTGGCGGGGCGGTCTCGGGCATCTATCCGGAGGACGGACGGGCTCTGAAATTCACCGCCCGCTACGACTTCTGATGCTGACCTGATCCTGGCCCCGATGCGACGTTACCTGCCCGTGCTGTGCGCCTTGCTGCTGCTGTCCCTGCTGGCCTTGTCGGCGGCGGTGCTGTGCGGCAGTACTGGCTGCCTGCGTCCTTCGGCCTCCGCCGACCAGGTGGCGATGCTGCTGTCGCTGCGCGTGCCACGCGCGCTGACCGCCTTTGCCGTGGGCGGCGCGCTGGCCCTGTCGGGGGCGCTGATGCAGGTACTGTTGCGCAATCCGCTGGCCGATCCCTATGTATTGGGCTTGTCGGGCGGGTCGGCGGCCGGGGCCTTGCTGGCCATGCTGGCAGCCCTGCGGCTGGGCTGGCCGGTGCAGGCCGTCACCGCGCCCGGCGCCTTGCTGGGCGCGGGGCTGGCGATGCTGCTGCTGTTCGGGCTGGTGCGTCCCTCGCTGCGGCATCTGGCGGTGTCTCCCTTGTTGTCCAGCCAGCGCCTGTTGCTGACGGGTGTGATGCTGGCAGCGGGATTCGGTGCGCTGATTTCGCTGGCGCTGTCGATTGCGCCGGATGCGCAGTTGCGCGGCATGGTGTTCTGGCTGATCGGCGACCTCGACGATGCGCGCCTGCTGCCGTTGATGGCACCGGTGTTGCTGCTGGCATTGCTGTGGAGCTGGCGTCATGCGCCCTCGCTCAATCTGCTGGCACGCGGCGATGCCTTTGCGCAGTTGCTGGGCGTGCCGGTGATGCGGCTGCGGGTGATGCTTCTGTGCGTAGCGGCGGCCTGCACGGCCGGTGCCGTGGCGATGGCGGGGACCATCGGTTTCGTCGGACTGGTGGTGCCGCATGGCTTGCGCCTGCTGGTCGGCAATGACCAGCGCCTGCTGCTGCCGGCCTGCGTCCTGGGCGGCGGGGCCATGCTGACGCTGGCGGATCTGCTGGCGCGTACCGTGGTCGCACCGGTGCAACTGCCGGTGGGAGTGATCACGGCACTGGTGGGCGTGCCAATGTTCCTGTGGCTGCTGGCGCGGAGCCGCCCATGACGAATATGACGCATTCTTCAGTGCCCGTTCTGCAGACCCGCCAGCTGGCGGTGTGCGCGGGTGAGCGTGTCCTGCTGCAGGCGCTGGACTGGCAGGTGCGCGCGGGTCAATTCTGGTGCGTGCTGGGGCGCAACGGGGTCGGCAAAAGCAGCCTGCTGCATGTACTGGCCGGCTTGCAGGCGGCGCATGCCGGCGAGGTTCTGCTGCAGGGAAGGGCGCTGTCGTCCTTTTCGCCGTCGCAACTGGCCTTGCAGCGCGGCCTGCTGTTGCAACATCAACAGGATGCGTTTTCGCTGCCGGTGCTGGATGCCGTCATGGCGGGCCGCTTTGCCCATGGCGATGGCTGGGGCGGGCCGGAGAAGGACAGCGCGCAGGCCTTGTCCGCCCTCGAACAGGTCGGCCTGTCCGGCTTGGCGGGGCAGGATCTGTTGCGGCTGTCCGGCGGGGAGCGCCAGCGCGTGGCGCTGGCGACCTTGCTGGTGCAGGCTCCCGCGCTCTGTCTGCTTGATGAACCGACCTCGCATCAGGATATCGCGGCCCAATTGCAGGTCATGCAATTGCTGCAGGAATGGGCGCAGGAGGGCAGGGCCGTGGTAGCCAGTTGTCACGATATCAATCTGGCGCGGCGCTTTGCCTCGCATATCCTGCTGCTCGACGGCAGCACCGCGCACGGCGGCACCGCGGAAGCCATCCTGCAGCCTGCAGCGCTGGAGGCGGCGTATGGATGCCGCTTCTTCCCGGTCGCGAGCCCGGACGGTGTGGTTTTCGTGGCGAGCCAGGGTGAGCAGGAGAAGCGCAAGGTTTGAAGGAAGCTTCGTATTCTCATCTGCTGATATGTTGTTTTTCAACAAAAGAGCTCAGAAAATCAACAAAAAACTCTTTACCAATATTTACGAATTCTCGCCTCCCGATATAATTGCCGCCGGGGAAAACCCTGACGAAGTACTGACAATTATTTAGGGATATCAGGAATGAAAAAGAATATCGCAGCAGCAGTTGCAGCAATCGCAGCAATGATGGCCGCCGGTTCGGTGGCAGCGCAGACCGTTGACAGCGGCGTGTACATCGGCCTGGAAGGCGGCGTCGCCTCCATCAGCAGCATCGCTACCCCGACCAACGGCGTGAAGACCTCCGAAACCAACGAAACCGGTGCCCTGCGCGCCCTGGTTGGTTATCAGATCAACAAGAACTTCGCGATCGAACTGGGTTACTTCGCCACCGACGACTTCAAGCAAGACGGTACCAACCGCACCGGTACCGTGCGTTACAACGTCAAGGCTGACGTCAAGGGCGCCGATCTGTCCGTGATCTACAAGTTCACCGAATTCGTGCCGGGCCTGTACCTGAAGGCGGGTGCGACCCGTTCCAAGGTTTCCCTGGAACTGAGCCAGCCGTCCGGCACGAGCTCCTTCTCGCAAACCGGTACCGGTTACCTGTACGGCCTGGGCTATGAGTTCGCCGTGGCGAAGAACGTTGGCATCAACGTTGGCTACACCCGCTTCGAAAAGCTGGGTGGCGAAAGCGACAACAAGATGAATCTGTACTCGGCTGGCGTGAAGTACAAGTTCTAAGCTTTACCTGCAGTTTTGCGGGTCTTGAAATCCCTCCCAGGTGGAGGGATTTTTTTCGTTCACATGCAGCGTGCAGGCACCCATGCCAGCCCATGTGGCGACTTGTTTTTTCGCTTGCACTTGATTCGATTTCGAGCGGGCCTTCGCTATTCATCGAGGAAAATACACATTTTTCTCGCATTCGGATGACTTCTCCTCATCAACTCCTATGATCGCGCCCGGCTTGGCACAGCACCTCCGTGCTACGTCAGGAGCTCGCTCCCGAGGGCAGCAGCACACGCCTTCGGGATCGCAACGATTCGATCAACTTCGTGGGAGATATGCAGATGAAGGTAATCCATTTAATCGCCGCCACTGCGGCATTTGCTATGTCGACCTTGGGCTTTGCGCAGGAGTCCAGGCCGGCGACCGGCATCTATGTCGGTCTGGAAGGCGGCTCGGTCAGCTATGCCGTCAACGACGGCAATGACGGCCCGTCACGAGACGAATATGTCGAAAGCGCCCGGGCCGGTGCCGTGCGGCTGTCCGTCGGCTATCAGTTCACTCCCAATTTTTCCCTGGAATCAGGATATTTCCATCTGGGTGATTTCAAGCGAGAAGAACGCAACGCTGGCCCCTATCGCTGGCACCTGACGGCCAACACCCATGGTTTCGACCTGCTTGCGATCTACAAATTGACCGGGTTCATTCCCGGGCTGTATCTGAAAGGAGGCCTGATGCATTCCCAGGTCTCTCTGGAGGCCGCAGAGGAAGGGCCCTATGCTTACCGCAGATCCACTTCCCACTCGCAGTCCGGTATTGGTTACCAGTTGGGGATCGGCTACGAATATGACCTGACTTCCCGCTTCAGCATCAATGGCGCTTACACCCGTCTGCAGCGTGTGGGAGGTTCCTGGGAGGATGGTGTTTCAGTCAATGCCAATCTCCTGAGCGCTGGCCTGAAATATCGCTTCTGAATACCTTCAGTCTGAAGCCGCACATCCCTCCTCGTGAGGGATGTTTTTATTGAGCGCTTGTTGCTTGCCGTGCCTGATCCAGCTTCCCGCACACTTCCTGCGCCGCCTCCAGCACCCGTGGCCCGGCGCGGTTCAGCCAATCCGCATTGACGGTATGGAGCTGCCCGTCGCGCACGGCTCGCAGGCGGGGAAAGGCCTTCCAGCGCTCCAGCGGCTGGTCGCGCGCATCGCCTGCCGTGAGAATCACTTGAGGATCTGCTGCCAGTACCGACTCCACACTGACCGTAGGCGCCAGTTGCGGCAGGTCGGCGAAGATATTGCGTCCGCCGCACAGGCGCAGCACCGACGACACCATGTGCTGGCCGTTGAGCGTCATCAGCGGCTGGCTCCAGATCTGATAGAACACGCTCACCGGCGCACGGCCGCGATATTGCGCTTCCAGCTGCTGCCAGCGCGCACGGAAGGCGGCCGCCGCCGCTTGGGCGGTGGCCTCGGAACCGGCCAGCTGGCCCAGTCGTTCCAGCGAAGTAGCGATCATGCCGAAATCGGCCGGCTGGCTCTCGAAGACGGGAATGCCCAGGCTGCGCAGGCGCGCCAGTTGCAGGGGTTTGTTGCCGCTGTGCCAGGCCACGACCAGATCGGGCTTGAGGCTGGCGATGCGCTCCAGGTCGAGCGCGTTGTAGCCGCCCAGGTTGGGCAGGCGGGCAGCTTGCGGGGGATAGTCGCTGTGATTGCTGGCGCCGACGATCTGCTCGCCGGCGCCAGCCGCGTACAGCAGTTCGGTGACATGTGGTGCCAGGCTGACGATGCGGCGCGCCGGCTGGGGCAGGGTGACGTTCTGTCCCAGGTCATCCTGGACGGTGATGCTGGCGTGGGCTGCGCCGGCCGCCAGCAATCCGGTAAGGGATAGCAGCCAGGCCGCCAGCGCACGCATGGATCAGATTTCCAGGTTGTCGATCAGGCGCGTGGCACCCAGTTTGGCGGCCGACAGCACCACCAGCGGCGCACCTTGTTCCATGTCGGCGGCCGAGGGCGGCTGCAGGTCGATACGCTTGCGCACGGCCACGTAGTCCGGCTTCCAGCCACGGCCTGCCAGGCGTTCCATGGCCAGTTGCTCGACCTGGGCGACGTTGTGCTGGCCGCCGCGCACTTCGTTGGCCACGTCGTTGAGCACCTGGTAGAGCAGCGGTGCTTCGGCGCGTTCTTCGGCCGACAGGTAGCCGTTGCGCGAGGACAGGGCCAGGCCGTCTTCGGCGCGGTAGGTTTCGGCGCCCACGATTTCGGTCGGCAGGGCGAACTGGCGCGCCATGTTGCGCACAATCATGAGCTGCTGGTAATCCTTCTTGCCGAACACGGCCACGCGCGGCTGCACGCAGGAAAACAATTTCATCACCACGGTGGAAACGCCGGTGAAGAAGCCGGGACGGAATTCACCCTCCAGGATGTTGCCCAGGTCATTGGGCGGCTGCACGCGGTATTCCTGCGGTTCCGGGTACATGTCCTTTTCGGTGGGGGCGAAGAGGACATAGACGCCTTCCTTCTCCAGCTTTTCGACATCGGCCTGGAAGGTGCGGGGATACTTGTCGAAGTCCTCGTTGGGGCCGAACTGCAGGCGGTTCACGAAGATCGAGGCCACCACCGGGTCGCCGTGGGTGCGCGCCAGCCGCATCAGGGAGAGATGGCCTTCGTGCAGGTTGCCCATGGTCGCCACGAAGGCGGTGCGCAACTGGCCGCGCAGGTGGTCGCGGAGTTCTTCGATGGAGGAAATGATTTTCATGCGGATTCTCTGGTTGCGGGCGGACCGTCGCGTGGCTTGTCGCTCAAGCCTGCGCAGTCCGGCCCCGGTTGCCGGTCGGCTGCGCCCGCTCAGCTGGGCGAGTACGACAGTCTGACATAGATGGGCGCGAAGGCTTCGGCCTGGGTGATTTCGATGAGCGTTTCCTTGGCCAGTTCGAGCAGGGCGATGAAGTTGACCACTACCACCGGTACCCCGCGCGAAGGATCGAAGAGGTCCGAGAACTCGACGAAACGCGCCGACTGCAAACGCCGCAAGATGCCCGTCATGTGCTCGCGCACCGACAGTTCTTCGCGGCTGATGTGGTGATGCTGGGTCAGCTTGGCGCGCTTGAGGATATCGGCCCAGACCGCTTTGAGGTCGTCGATGTCGACCTCGGGCCAGCGCGTGACCACGGTCTGCTCGATATGGACCTGGGTGCGCACGTAGTCGCGGCCGACCTGCGGCAGCTGGTCCAGTTCCTGGGCGGCCAGCTTGATCTGTTCATATTCCAGCAGGCGGCGCACCAGCTCGGCGCGCGGATCTTCCGGCTCCTCGCCGGGCTCGGCCTTCTTGGCCGGCAGCAGCATGCGCGACTTGATTTCGATGAGCATGGCGGCCATCAGCAGGTACTCGGCGGCCAGTTCCAGGTTCTGCTTGCGGATCTGCTCGACGTATTCCAGGTATTGCGCGGTGACTTGCGCCAGCGGAATGTCGAGGATGTTGAAGTTCTGCTTGCGGATCAGGTACAGCAGCAGGTCCAGCGGACCCTGGAAGGCTTCCAGGAAGACTTCCAGCGCATCCGGCGGGATGTAGAGGTCATTGGGCAGCTGGAACAGCGGTTCGCCGTACAGGCGTGCCAATGCCACGCCGTCGATCACGTCGGGCGTGGTGTCCTGCTGGCCTGCGGGGGTGATGTCGATGGCGTCGGCGCTGGGTTCCGCGCCGGGCTGGCCGGCGGGATCGGCGCCACCTGCTTGAGCCGTCATGCGAACAGCTTAGTGGCTCTGGTAGACGTAGGGCTGCTGGGCCACGCGCGAAGCCTTGTCACGGGCGGACTTGTCCAGGTCCAGCGGTTCCTTGTCCCACAGCAGGGCGCGGCCGGCGCGTTGGGACTCTTCCAGCTTCGGGTTCTTCGTCTTCAGCTCGTCGATGAACTGGGTGATTTCAGATACGTAGGTGGTCTTTTTTCCGAAGAGCATGATATTTTCAGGCCAAATGTTACACAGAAGCCGTATTTTACCTTGTCTTCATCAGGGATAATCAATTACCTATGCGTGAACCCATCTTCACCCGCCTGCGTCGCCACGCCGGTCATTTCGGCGCTTTGCTTGTCGCTCTGGCCATGTTTGGCTGCGACCGCAACGGCAATCCCATCGAGGAGTTCGGTTTGGACAAGTTGCAAAAGGGTGTTTCCAGCGAAGCCGACGTGCGCGGCGTAATGGGCCAGCCCGATACCGTCTGGGAAGACGGTGGCGGGGCCAAAACCCTGGAATACCCCAAGGGACCGGAAGGCATCCGGACCTGGATGTTCCGTATCGGGGCCTCCGGCACGCTGATCGACTACACGCAGGTGCTGACGCAGGAACATTTCGACACCATCCGTCCGGGTATGACAACTGAGCAGATCCGCCGCGAATTCGGCCGGCCGCGCACCGTGGTGCAGTTCACCCGCAAGAATGAGGAAGTGTGGGACTGGAAGTATCACTACGTGCACGAGGACCGGCTTTTCAACGTGCATTTCGACATCACCACCAAGCAGGTCGTGCGCACCTCGATTTCGGAAATCTCGGGCCACTGAACCCCTGCGGGTTCAGCGTATCCCCGCCCGCATGAACGACTGCACGAACTGCCGCTGGAACAGCAGGAACGCCAGCAGCAAAGGCGCAGAAGTCATCAGCGTGGCCGCCGTGATGATGGACCAGTCCACCCCCTGGTCGGTGGAGGAGAACACCTGCAGCCCCACCGTCAGCGGGCGCGATTCCACCGAATTGGTCACGATCAGCGGCCACAGGAAGTTGTTCCAGTGGGTACTGACCGAGACCAGCCCGAAGGCGATATAGATCGGCTTGGCCAGCGGCACATAGACCTGCATCAGGATCTGCCAGGCCGAGGCGCCTTCCACGGTTGCCGCTTCATCCAGCTCGCGCGGCACCGTCTTGAAGGTCTGGCGCAGCAGGAAGATGCCGAACGCCGAGGCAAAGTAGGGCAGGCCAATCGAGAGGATGGTGTCGCGCAGGCCCAGCAGGTTCATGGTCTGGTAGTTCTCCACGATCAGGATGTCGGGCATCACCATCAGTTGCAGCAGTACCAGCATGAACATCACATTGCTGCCCCGAAACGTGAAGCGGGCAAACGCATAGGCCGCCAGCGTGGCCAGCACCAGCTGCGCCGCCAGGATCATCGTCACCAGCAGGAAGGTGTTGAGGAAATAGCGCGGAAACGGCGCGGCATGCCAGGCGTTGGCAAAGTTCTGCAGCGTCAGCGGTGCATCCGGCACGAAGCGGGTGGCGTAGGCGGCCGGATGGAAGGCCGTCCACAGCGCATACAGCAGCGGCAGCAGCCACAGCAGCGCCAGCACCCAGGCAGAGACGGTTTCCAGCGCGCGATGGCGCTCAGCGAAGGGTGAGGTAGGCGCGATCATTGGTAGTGGGTCCTGCGGTCAAGTACACGAAACTTCACCAGCGCAATCAGTCCCAGCAGGGCCAGCAGCACTACCGTCAGGGCTGCAGCGTAGGAAGAATCCCAGAAGGCGAAGCCAACTTCATAGATGTAGTACAGCAGCAGGGAGCTGGCATTGTCCGGCCCGCCCTTGGTCATCACCACGATGTGGTCCACCAGGCGGAAGGCATTGATGAGCGCATTGATCAGCACGAACGGCGTGGTGGGCATGAGCAGCGGGAACTGCACGCGCCAGAAGTATTGCCAGCGCGATGCCCCTTCAAGTGCGGCGGCTTCGGCCAGCACCGGCGAGATCTGCTGCAGGGCGGCCAGGTAGAAGATCATGAAGAAGCCGGCTTCCTTCCACACTGCCACCACCATCAGCGCACCCAGTACGGTTTGCGGATTGCCCAGCCAGTTGTGCGAGGGCAGGCCCAGCGCACCGGTGATCTGCTCCAGCAGGCCGTATTGCGGGGTATAGAAGAACAGCCAGATATTGGCCACCGCGATCATCGGCAGCACCGTCGGCGTGAAATAGGCCAGGCGCAGCACGCCGCGCCCGGCCAGTTTCTCGTTGACCCACAACGCCATCAGGATGGCCAGGGCAATGGCCAGCGGGATGGTGCCGAGGGCGAACCAGAGGTTGTTGCACAGGGCCTGCCAGAACACCGGATCCTCCACCATCAGCCGATAATTCTCCAGCCCGACGAAGACCGACGGGCGGGCTCCCTTGGGCGTGGAGAAGAAGCTGTGCCAGAGCGTGGCCAGCGCTGGATAGTGCGTGAAGGCGATCAGCAGCACCATGGCCGGTGACAGCAGCAGCCAGGGCAGCACGGAGGAGGGCAGGCGTTTCATCGGCAGGCCTTGTGCAACGGACCGCGCTTAGCGGCCGTAGGCGCGCAGGATGCGCTCGGCTTCGCGCTGGGCATCCTTCAGGGCGGCCTCCGGTGTTTTGGTGCCGGACAGCGCTGCCTGCAGGTTGTCGTTCAGGGCCTTGGTCACGCGCTGGTTGTCGTGGGTGGACAGTTCAGCCACGCCATACTTCATCTGCTCGCGCGCCACGTCGGCGGCCGGGACGTCCTGCAAATATTTCTTCATTTCCGGGGTATCCCAGGCATCCTGGCGCGGGGCCACATAGCCGGTGGCAATGGACCACTGCGCCGCGCGCGCCGGTTCGGTGGCAAAGCGGATGAACTTCATGGCGGCCTGCTGCTCGGCCGGCGAAGTCTTGTTGAAGACGTAGAAATTGCCGCCGCCGGTGGGGCTGCCCGGATGCTTGATGCCGGGCAGCATGGCCACGCCGAAGGGGAAGCTGGCGTTGGTGCGGATGTTGGTCAGGTTGCCGGTGGTGGTCCAGACCATGGCAGCCTTCTGCTCCAGGAAGTCCTTGGGCGTGGTGCCCCATTCGATGGAACCGGCCGGCATCACCTTGTCTTTTGTGGTCAGGTCGACCCAGTGCTGCAGGGCCTGCACGGCGCCCGGCTTGTCGAAGTAGGTCTTGGTGCCGGCGCTGTTCATGAGGATCGTGTCATTGGAAGCGGTCATGGCCTGGAACATCCAGTAGCCGAAGCCGGTGGAAGGAATCTTCACACCCCACTGGCTGACGTTGCCGGCGGCATCGCGCTTGGTCAGCTTCTTGGCGGCTTCCACCATCTCGTTCCAGTTGGCCGGGGCCTTGTCGGGGTTCAGGCCGGCTTCCTTGAACAGGTTCTTGTTGTAGTACATCACGATGGTCGAGCGCTGGAAGGGAATGCCCCAGGTCTTGCCTTCGGTCTGGCTGTTTTCCATGAAGCCCTTGTAGAAGCCGTCGATCCACTTCTTGTCTTCGGCACTGCTGGCCAGGCTGTCGATGGGGACGATGGCGTTCTCGTCGATCAGGGTGAAGAGATCGGTCGAGAGCAGCACGGCCAGGGTCGGCGGGGTGCCGCCCTTGAAGGCGGTCAGTGCCTTGACGATGCTTTCCTGGTAGGTGCCGGCATAGATGGCCTTGACCTTGATGTCGGGATTGGCCTTCTCGAAATCGGCCACCATGCTGTCGATGGTCTTGGTGACCGCACCGCCCACGGCGACCGGGTAATAAAAGCTGATCTCGACCGGATTGGCGGCCAGCACCGGCGCACAGAAAGCGGCTGAGACAGCCAGTGCGGCCAGGGACTTGAGGAAGGTTCTACGCATGATGCATCTCCATGAGGTGGATGGGTTGGCTTGCTGCGGAAATCGTTTTACGGGTCAGGACCGGCGCAGGCCGCTCTCCTGATCGAAGAAATACTGGTCGCGGTCGTTCCAGGCCAGGTGAACCGTTTCGCCCGCGTTGAACCGGTGTTGTCCGGGCGCGCGCACCAGCAGCGAGGCGCTGCCGATGCGCGCGCCGATGATGGTGTCGGCACCGAAGTATTCGACCGTCTCCACCAAGGCGGGCGCGGTGGCCTCGCTGGCCGCTGCCAGGCGGATGTGTTCAGGGCGCAGCCCGAGTTGCAGGGGGGGCTGGCCGAGCTCCTGCAACACCACGTTGCTACCGGCAATGGCCAGGCCTTGCGCATGCGCTTGCAGGGGCAGCAGGTTCATCGGCGGCGTGCCGATGAAGCGGGCGGCAAAGGCTGTGGCTGGCTGGGCGTAGAGATCGGCGGGCGCTGCGTCCTGTTCGATGCGGCCTTCGCGCAGCAGGATCACCTGGTCGGCCATGCTCATGGCTTCGGTCTGGTCGTGGGTGACGTAGACCATGGTCATGTTCAGCTGCTGCTGCAGGGCGCGGATCTCGCGGCGCATTTCCTGGCGCAGCTGCGCATCGAGGTTGGAGAGCGGTTCATCCATCAGGCACACCGGTGCATCGGCAATGATGGCGCGGCCCAGCGCCACGCGCTGCTGCTGGCCGCCGGAGAGCTGTGCCGGGCGGCGCTCCAGCAGGTGCGACAGGCCGAGAATGTCAGCCACGCGCTGCAGGCGTGACGCATGGCCTGCACGCGGCTCCTTGCGCACGCGCACGCCGAAGAGAATGTTGTCGCGCACGCTCAGGTGCGGGAACAGCGCATACGACTGGAACACCATGGAAATCTTGCGCTGGGCCGGGGGCAGTTGCGTGACATCGCGGCCGCCGATGTGGATGCTGCCGGAAGTGGGTTTGTCCAGTCCTGCGATCAGGCGCAGGGTGGTCGACTTGCCGCAGCCGGAAGGCCCCAGCAGGACGGTGAACTGCCCCGACTTGACCTCGAAATCGATGTTGCTCACCGCCTGGGCTTGACCCCAGTGCTTGCAGACGCCCTGCAAGGAGATGGCTGCCATGCTGGTTTCCTCGTGGAGATGTGATCACGCCGCCGCGCCGCTGCGGATCTGCTCCACCAGCAGGCGCGCGCTCGGTTCGTCGATGATCAGTTCGTTGATGAAGCCGCCGCGCAATGCGGCTTTGAGGCCCGGCAGCTTGCCGGTGCCGGAGACCACGCACAGCGAATGCGCGGCGCGCGCAAAGCACTCCATGTCCGGGCCGCTGTTGCGGGCATTGAAGGCCACATCGCGCCAGGAACCATCGGCACGGAAGAAGACCGTGGCGATATCGCCGACCAGGCCTTCGTCGCGCAAGATCTGGCGTTCTTCTTCGCCCAGGTAGCCGGCGGTATGGATATAGCTGCCGGTGGCCTCGGCCCCGATGGAGAACAGCAGGATGGAGGCGCGTTCCTGCAGGTCGCGGATGGCCTTGATGCTCTTTTCTCGCCATAAAGCCGTGCGCGTTTCGGGATAGTCGAAGAACGCCGGCACCGGCAGGTGATGGGCGCGCGCACCATAGTTCTGGGCAAAACGCGAGACGATGGATTCGCTGAAGCTGTTGATGAAGCTGGCACCGCTGCCGGAGCCGTTCAAGGCGACCACGTCCACGTCATGCACATGGCGCGGCAGCAGCTGGTCGGCGATCTGCGCCACGGTCGTGCCCCAGGCCAGGCCGATGACGGTGCCCGGCGTGACCAGTGAATTGACATAGGCAGCAGCGTGACAGGTGACCCGCTGCAGGGTTTCCTTGTCGGTGGCTGCCGCCGCCACGGGCACCACCTGGATCGACCGCAGCCGATAGTGATGAGCGATGGCCGCTTCCAGGCTGCCGGAGACCTGCTGCGGGTCGTGCACGCGGATTTCCACCAGTCCGCGCTCCAGTGCGAAGGACAGCAGGCGCGAGACGGTCGCGCGCGAAGTCCCGATTTCGTCGGCAATCGCGGCGGTGGTCATGTTCCGGAAGTAGTAGAGCCGCGCTACGCGCACCGCCATGTAGGCAGTTTCCTGTCTATCCCCTTGGGCCATTGTTATTGTGCTTACCTGTGAATGTGAACTGATGGCGCATGCCCTTGGACTGCCCCCCGGCAGGCCAGGCGGGCTTGGCCTCCTGACAACGTTTTCACGATGGTAGCGAGCGATTGTTACCGCTTGATGAACAAACGTTCCAATTTGCCGGGATGGCGGGGAGGCAAAAGAAAAGCGACGCACCAGGCGTCGCTTTCAGGGGGATCACAGGAGGAGAAACATCAGTGCCGCATCACGCGCCGCATCACGATGGGCGGGGCTTCCTGCGGATTGGCGCGGGTGTATTCCAGTTCCGGCGCGATCTCGAAGCCGAAGGCGGCATACAGGTCCACCAGCTGCACCTGATCGGTGCGTACCGCCAGCCGCAATTCGCGCACATCGGCTGACTGGGCACGATGGATCAGGGCTTCCATCAGGTGCTGGGACAGGCGTTCACCCCGGAACGCCGGGGCGATGCCCATGCGGCGGATTTCCCAGACATCGCTTTCGGTGTCCAGAGGCAGCCAGCGCACCGAACCGGCGGGCGTCTCGCCACTGAGCAGGATGAAGGCACCGCCATGCTGCAGGTCTTCCTGCACATGGTCGGGGGCCTCGCGGTGACCCGAGGAACTGGGCGCAACCTTGTTGGCCCAGCTGTGACGGGTCAGTTCGGCGATCAGACTGGCATCTTCCGAGGTGGCTTCACGTATCACCAGGTTCATGACGTTCTTTCCTCCTGCACAGGCAATCGGCGGCGAATGCCTCAGCGCACGCGCATGCCCGGCTCGGCACCCGGCCAGGGGTTGAGCACGTAGATGCCCGGATTGGCTTTCTCGTCCTTGGCGGAGGCGGCCAGCACCATGCCCTCGGAGACACCGAACTTCATCTTGCGCGGCGCCAGGTTGGCCACCATCACGGTCAGCTTGCCGACCAGTTCTTCCGGCTTGTAGGCCGAGGCGATGCCCGAGAAGACATTGCGGGTACGGCCTTCGCCGGCATCCAGGGTCAGGCGCAGCAGCTTGGTGGAGCCTTCCACGGCTTCGCAGTTGACGATCTTGGCGATGCGCAGGTCGACCTTGGCGAAGTCATCGATGGAGATTTCCGGCGCCAGCTCTTCGATGGCGCTTTCCGCTGCTGCGGGTGCGGCTGCAGGCGCTTCCGGCGCTTCGAACAGGGCATCGAGCATCTTGGGATCGACGCGCTGCATCAGGTGCGAATAGGCATTGATGACGTGGCCATCGGCCAGCGGCACGGCCACATCGCTCCACTGGAAGGGCTGGACCTGCAGGAAGGCTTCCACCTGGGCGGCCAGTTGCGGCAGCACCGGCTTGAGGTAGACGGTCAGGATGCGGAAGGCTTCCAGCAGGCGGCTGCAGACCTCGTGCAGTTGCGCATCCTTGCTGCTGTCCTTGGCCAGTTCCCAGGGCTTGTTGGCGTCCACGTAGGCGTTGATGGCGTCGGCTTGTTCCATCACCAGGCGCAGGGCCTTGCCGTATTCGCGCTGCTCGTAGAGGCTGCGGATCTCTTCAGCCACGCCGCGCAGCTTGGCCAGGAAGGCATCGTCAGCAGTGGCCCACTGGGTGGAAACACGGCCTTCGAAGCGCTTGGCGATGAAACCGGCAGCGCGGCTGGCGATGTTGACGTACTTGCCGATCAGGTCGGCGTTGACGCGGGCGACGAAGTCGTCCGGGTTGAAGTCCACGTCTTCCACCTTGGCGTTGAGCTTGGCGGCGATGTAGTAGCGCAGCCATTCCGGATTCATGCCGATATCCAGGTAGCGCAGCGGCGAAATGCCGGTGCCGCGCGACTTGGACATCTTCTCGCCGCTGACCGTGATGAAGCCGTGCGCGAACACGTTGGTCGGCGTCTTGCGGCCGGCGAACTTCAGCATGGCGGGCCAGAACAAGGTGTGGAAGTAGGTGATGTCCTTGCCGATGAAGTGATACTGCTCGGTCTTGTCATCGGCCATGAAGGCGTCGAAGTCGCGGCCGGTCTTGACGAAGTAATTCTTCAGCGAGGCCAGGTAGCCGATGGGCGCGTCCAGCCAGACGTAGAAGTACTTGCCCGGTGCGTCCGGGATCTCGATGCCGAAGTAGGGCGCGTCGCGGCTGATGTCCCAGTCGCCCAGGCCGTCTTCGCCGTCCAGCCACTCGCGGGCCTTGTTGGCTACTTCCGGTTGCAGGCGGTTGCTGTCCAGTGCCCATTCGCGCAGGAAGGCGACGCACTTCGGATCCGAGAGCTTGAAGAAGAAATGTTCAGACGACTTCATTACGGGCGTGGCGCCCGAGAGGGTCGAGTAAGGATTCTTCAGGTCGGTCGGGGAATAGACCGCGCTGCAGTTCTCGCAGGAGTCGCCGTACTGGTCCTTGGTGCCGCACTTGGGGCATTCGCCCTTGATGTAGCGGTCCGGCAGGAACATGTTCTTCACCGGATCGTAGAACTGGTCGATGGTCTTGGTGGAGATCAGCTTGGCCTCGTCGCGCAGGGCGCGGTAGATCTCCTGGGACAGTTCATGGTTCTCGGGGCTGTCGGTGGAGCTCCAGTTGTCGAAGGCGATGTGGAAGCCATCCAGGTACTGCTTGCGGCCGGCGGCGATGTTGGCCACGAACTGCTGCGGCGTGATGTTGGCCTTTTCGGCGGCGATCATGATGGGCGCGCCGTGGGCGTCGTCGGCACCGACGAAGTGCACCTCATTGCCCTGCATTCGCTGGAACCGGACCCAGATATCGGCCTGGATGTATTCCATGATGTGGCCGATGTGGAAAGCGCCGTTGGCGTAGGGGAGTGCGGTCGTGACGAAGAGTTGGCGAGGTGCGGAAGTGCTCATTGGCGATACGGACGATGCAAGTAGGTTAAGGCGCGTGCGCGCCGAAAAAGCAAGAAAGCTGCAAGAAAACTGCCATGAAAGAGGGGCATTCTATCAGCCACAGGGCCTTGGGCGCAGTAGTTGCTCCATTGCAACCAAAGTGAAGCTTTGTGCAAGGGTGGTTTGATTGCCGCACAGGGCGGCCCTGGCGCGATTGGTTTAGACTTGCGGGTTCTGAGCAAGGAGAACCAATGAGCATTACCGTGGAAGAGATCAAGGCGGCCCTGTTGCAGGTGATCGACCCCAATACCGGCAAGGACATGA
>NZ_DBIC01000081.1:0-19407 GCF_002296545.1 Herbaspirillum sp. UBA812
CCAGCCCTGACGCGCGCCTTGCCACCACGCCTTCTGGGGGCAACGCATCTCGCAGATTTAATGTGAACAGGCCCTAGCTCCAGATCACCTCGATCTCGGTATCCAGAAGATAGCCGGCCCCGCGCTCGGTACGCAGCAGGGTCGGATGCTTGGGGTCGGCTTCGAGCTTGCGGCGCAGGCGCAGGATCTGCACATCGATGGCGCGGTCATAGACTTCGTCGAAGGCGCGCGTGCTTTCCAGCAAGTGTTCGCGCGAAATGATGCGGCCCGGAGCGCCCAGGAACGCCACCAGCAGGCTGAATTCGGCATTGGTCAGGCTGACCTGGCGCTGATCCGGCGCAGTCAGCCGGCGCGTATTGAGGTTGAGCTCCCAGCCGGCAAAGCGATAGGCCCGCGGATGCCGGCCGCGCGTCACAGGAGCGGCCGGCGCAGCCTGCGCCGCGGCGCGCCGCAGCACCGCGCGCATGCGTGCCAGCACTTCGCGCGGCGAGAAGGGCTTGGTGATGTAGTCATCCGCGCCCAGTTCCAGGCCCATGACCATGTCGGCCTCCTCATTGCGGCCGGTCACGCAGATGATGGACAAGCCACCCGCAGCCCGCCAGCCGCGCGCCAGTTCGGCGCCATCGACATCGGGCAGACCGAGGTCGAGCAGCACCATGTCGTACTGCGTGGCCTGCACGGCAGCCTGCGCCTGGGCACCAGTGGCGGCGCTGTCCACGATCAGTCCGTGGCCGCTCAGGTAGTCGACCAGCAATTGACGCATGGCCTGGTCATCATCGACGACCAAGATGCGCGGCGGGGGCGTGATGCTCATGGAGAACCTCGTTCGGATGCGCCCAGGGCGTGCAGGACCGCTCGCCGCAGGGCAGGAAGATCATACGGCTTGGCCAGCGATCGCGCTGCCAGCGCCGCCGCCAGGGTGGCCGCTCGCGGCTGGCCGGAACACAGTAGCACGGGCAGGTCGGCACGCAGCGTGCGCATGGCGGCGATGAGCGCATCGCCCTGCATCTGCGGCATGTCCAGATCGGTGATGACGAGATCCACGGCCAGCGGCTCCAGCGTCAATTCCGCCAGCGCCTGCTGCGGGTCGCCGAACACCATGGGGCTGTAGCCCAGGCTGGCGAGCCACTGCGCGCACAGTGCGCGCTGGGGCGCATCGTCATCGATGACGAAGACGCATTCGCCTTGTCCACAGGCACTCGCGCCGGCCGCGCCCGGCGCAGCAGACGGTACGACGCGCTCAGGTACTGCCAGCGGCAGCTCCTGTGCCGGCAGCGGCAACAGCAGGCGAAAGCGCGTCCCCGACGGGGTGCTGCTGACCGCCACGCCACCTTCATGTTCAATGGCGATGCCGGCCACGATGGCCAGCCCCAGACCGGTGCCGCTACCCTTGCCACCGCCCCCGCTGCGGGTGCTGAAGAAGGGCTCGAACAGACGTGCCAGATGTTCCGGGGCGATGCCGGCACCATCGTCCGTCACTTCCAGCCAGACCGCCTGCGGCTGCGGCAGCTCACCGGCCAGCGGCGCTTGCGGCGGCGTGGCTCCGGCATGCAGACTGACTACCACCTGGCTGCGCGCCGCCTGGCTGGCATTGCGGATCAGGTTCAGCGCCAGGCGCGCCAGTTGTCCCGCATGGCCCTGCACGGCCAGCGGTTGTGGCGGCGGCTGGTAGGCAATCACCACGCCCGCTGGACACAGCGGACGGGCCAGCATGACGGCCTCGGCCACCGGATCGCGTACATCAAGCAGGCTGCGCTGACGATCGCCACGGCGACCGGCCAGCAGGATCTGCTCGGTCAGATCGCGGCCACGACGCACGGCCGCCAGAACTTCGCTCAATGGGCGCTGGGCGGGCGCGTCGGCATCGAGCTGCTCCTGGGCCAGTTCCGCATAGCCGCCGGCCGCGCCCAGCACATTGTTGAAATCATGGGCGATGCCGCCGGCCATCATCCCCAGCGCTTCGAAGCGGCGCATCTGTTCCATGCGGGCGGCCAGGACCTGCCGTTCACGCATGGCAACGGCGATGAAGAAAGTCAGCATCGCCAGGCCGGCCAGGTCGACCTGCAGGTTCCAGGTGCTGTCCAGTCCCTCTTGGGTGTAAGGACCGATATCGTAAAGCGTGAACAGCACCGCCATCACGGCTGCCAGGCTGGTCGCCAGGGTGGCGCTGCGCAAACCGCCATACAGCGCGGCACCGGCCAGCGCCAGCGAGAGCAGCACGCGCTGCACCTCGCCCGACCAGCCCAAGCCCGCGCACGCCAGCAGCACGCCGCTCACCGCCAGCGCGCCCAGCAGCGTAATGCGGTCATGGAACAGCGTGCGCCACGCACCGTCTGACCACGTCAGCCAGGCTGGCGTCAACACCAGGATCGCCAGCCCATGCCCCACCAACAGCGTGCGCCATTCGGCCCACCAGCCGCCCGGCATCACATCGGCAGCCAGCGTGGCACCCAGCGCGGCCACCACGGCCACCGCCACCAGCGGCAACAGCAGCAGGAAACGGCCCAGCCTGACCAGCCCGTCGAATTGTCCGTCGCGGCTGACGAAGCGCCACCCCAGCAGCACACAGGCCACAATCTGCACCACGTTGAGCAGCGCAAAGCCGGCATCGACCTGCCACGGCAGGCTGTCGCGATCGCCGACCACCATCATCGCCACGAACACCGCCAGCAGATAAGGGAACCAGTCGCGCGCCGGCTTGCGCCACAGCAGTGCGATCATCAGCGCCGGTGCCGGCGCGGCGATGGGTGCCAGCGTAGTGCTGTCCTGCAGATGGGCAGCGGGACTGGCCAGCAAGGCATAGCCCACGCCGCACGCCAGCGCTGCCAACAGCGTGCGCAGACTGTCGGCGAAGGCGGGGCGGGAGCTTGGGAGATCGGCCATGAGGAACGTGTCAGCTGCGTGAGTAGAGCACGCGCAGGACCACCCGCCGTTCCTCCGCCGGCAACTGCATGACTGCGCGCAGATAGGCAATGGAGGCGTCGCAGGTAGCGTCCGGGTCAGCCTGGCGGCGCAGGGGCGAAGACAGCAATTTCAGTTGTTCCTGGGTCAGCGGCGCGAGTGCCTTGCGCATCACGCGGGTGCGCTCGGCCAGGCTGTAGCGGCCGGCATTGGCCGGATCGGCGTCACGCAGCAGGCGCTGCGTCATCACCTGTTCGCGATTGGCGAATTCCTGCGGCAAGGCCGCTTGCGGCGCCTCGCGCCCGGCCGCCGCCTCCGCGCGCGAACGCGGATAGATCAGCTCGGTGCAGGCCGCCGCGCTGATGCCGCGCAAGGCCACGGCTTCGTCCAGCAGCAATTGCTGGAATTCGGCCAGTGACGCATCAGAGGCAATCGGCAGCAGCCGCCGGCTCAACAGGCCGACCTGCTCGCGGCCTACGGCCAGGATCTCGGCGTCCGACGCGTGCGCCTGTACCTTGGCCCAGGCCAGGTCGATGGTGCGGGCAAAGTCGGCGGGGTGGTAACGGGCCATGATGTCGAACAGCGCCCCCTTCTTGAATTCCGCCTCCAGCACGTCGCGCGAGGTGGCGATGGTGGCCAGTTGCGCGGTCTCGCCGCCCGGTGCCAGACGCGTCAGAACACCTGCCTGCAGCAGCTGGCCCAGCTCCGGATACCAGCTCTGCGCCGCCGGGGTATCGGCAATGCGTTCGATGAAGTCATGCGGCAGACCCAGCTTGCCGTAGGTATCGAAGGTCAGCTTGCGGTCGAAGCTCTTGTTGATGCGATCATCGCCGCCGACCGTATAGAGCGTATGGAAACCGATGTGCGCACGCGGATCCATCGCGCGGTCACGTCCCGCCAGGAAGGCCAGCGTGCAGGAGGAAGAACACTCCTGCTCGACATAGGTATTGAGCCGGCGGCGGCGGATCACCTCGCCCACCAGCTTGCCTTCGCGCACCCAGCCACCGGCCGAATACAGGACCACCGTCTGCACGCCAGGATGCTGCTGCAGGATGGCATCCAGCCCATCGGCCGCGCCGTCGTTCATCCCCCCTTGCAGCAGGACCGACTTGCCATCCACCCGCACCTGGTACACCACCGGTGGCCCGAGCTGTTTGCCCAGGGCGATCTCGAGCTGTTCGCGCACGGAATGCGCGGCCCGCCAGGTACTGGTGACCATGCTGATGGCACCGCACACGATGAGGAACTTGACCACCACCTCGGCCCAGCGCCGTCCGCCGCGTGCCACGTGCTTGCTGGCCGAGCGCCAGCAGCCCCACACGCCCCAGGTCCAGGCCAGGTAGCTGAAGGCGGCGATACCCAGCACGCCGGCCATGCCGTAGCGCGCCGGCATGTCATTGGTCAGCCGCGCCAGTACCGAGATGGCCAGCGCCGGCACCAGCGAAGTCAGGAGGACGGTATGCAGCCAGTAGGAACGGCCCAGCGAATAATCGCCGCGCCAATGACGGCGCAGGAAACTGGCGGGCGGGCTGGAAGGAACGGACGATCGGGTTACTGCCTGGGACACGTGATGCTTTTCCTCGATGCGCTGCCGCGCAGTGCGCACAGCGTCTTCAATGAAGGGAGACTTTATGAAGCCAACAGCATAACCCAGCTTGGCGATGCCGTCGCGCCTTCACCCGCCATGGCCGGGGATACGCGACAGGTCGACCGGGTCGATCTGGCTGGGATGCATGAATTGCTCGGCATACTTTTCGTAGATGCGTTCGCGCACGAACAGGTCGAAGATATCCGGATCGATGTGATTGCGCGCCTTGAAGCCGGCCAGGATATCGACCGCCTCGTTGAGGGTATTGCCGCGCTTGTAGGGACGGTCAGCGGCGGTCACGGCTTCGAAGATGTCGGCCACCGCCATGATGCGCGCCTGCACCGACATCTGCTCGCGCGTCAGTCCCTTGGGATAGCCCTTGCCATCCATGCGCTCGTGGTGGCCACCGGCAAATTCAGTGACGCGGGCCAGTTGCTTGGGCCACGGCAGGGACTCCAGCATCTTGATGGTGATGACGATGTGGTTGTTGATGATGGCGCGTTCGGCATCGTTGAGCGTCCCCGCACGGATGCGCAGGTTGCCGGCCTCTTCCTCATCGAGCAGCTTGCGGATCTGGCCGTCGGGACCGCGCCAGCTGCGTTCGGCGATATCCAGCACGCGCTGCTGGTCTTCGGCGCGCATGCCTTCGTTGCCGTAGTTGATCCTGCGCAGGAAGGCGCGCTCATCCTCCATCTGCAGAAACTCGGCCTGCAGGCCGGCGTCCAGCTCGGCGGAACGCTCCGGCGTGAGCGCGGCACCCAGCGCCAGCTTCTCCTGCAGCACGCGGATCTGGGCATCGCGCTTGAGCACTTCGAATCGGGTATCGATCAGGTGGATGCGATCGAAGATGGTTTCCAGCTTGGTGGCTTTTTCCACGATGTGGCTGGGCGTGCCGATCTTGCCGCAGTCGTGCAGCAGCGCTGCCAGCCACAGTTCGCGACGATCGGCGTCGGTCATGCGGAAATCGGCCAGCGGGCCTTCGGTGGTGTTGTGCGCGGCCTCGGCCAGCATCATGGCCAGTTGCGGTACCTGCTCGCAGTGGCGGCCGGTGTGCGGCGACTTTTCGCCGATGCCGATGTTGATCAGCTTGATCAGGCTTTCGAACAAGTTCTCCAGGCGCGCGATCAACTGCTGGTTGGTCATCGCCATGGCGGCCTGCGAGGCCAGGGCCTCGATGAAGCGCTGGTCGGTCTCCGAGAAGGGGACCGGCACGCCACTGTCGGGATCGATGGCATTGATGAGCTGCAACACCCCCACCAGTTCCCCCTCGTGATCCTGCATCGGCACGGTCAGGATGGACTTCGAGCGGTAGCCATACTTCTCGTCGAACAGGCGCATGCCGTTGAAGTTGAAGCCGCTGGCCTGGTAGACATCGGGAATGTTGACCGACTCCCGGGTGTTGGCCGCATAGGCGGCGACCGCCGCCAGGTTGGGCTGGCCATCGGGGAGCGTCAGGGCGATATCGGGAATCGAGACGGCCCGGCCACTGCTGCCGCCCTGGTGCATCTTGAGGGTCTGGTTGACGGAGATGTCGAAGCGCAGCGCGTCGCCATGGTCGGTGGTGCGGTACAGCGTGCCGCCATCGGCGCGCGTGATGTCGCGAGCGGTGAGCAGGATGCGCTCCAGCAACAGCGGAATGTCGCGCTGGCTGCCCAGCTCGCGACACAGCTCGGTCAGCCGTTCCAGGCGATAGGCAATGTCGCGGTGCTCGCCGGTCGTGGGGGCGAGATCATGCATGCTGGCCGGGACGTTCATGCCGCCCTCTCCCGTCCGCCGCAGTGCAGGCACTGGACGGTCTGGCAGGTGTGGGCTGCTGGGTGGACTGCTGGCAACATGCGACTCCCTGAAGCGTTGGCGGACGGACACGGCGCGATCATTGCGCAAGGGCAATGCCGACGCACTTCTGGCGGATGCTTTTTCGGCATCATCGCGATTCTAGACCGGCAGCGCACGCCGTCTTGCAGCGAGCTTGAGGGGATTTGGCCGCCAATTCTGCGCTTGCCGGCGACCGCAACCGACACCCCGTGGCCGCGACCGCAGTCAGGGATCTCCCGATTGCGCTGATGACCCGTATCCCTTACCATCCACCTATGTTGCATAATTTGCCACATCGTCCGAAAAGCCAGTCCGGAAAGGGGTTTCCGGGCGACAACAAGGTTCCCTCTCAACCCGTGCGGCAGGGCCGGAACCCACAACTCTATGAGCGGCAATCACAATGCGTGTAGAAATCCTGGGCTGCAGTGGGGGCATCGGTGGCAATGGCATGCGCACCACCTCCCTGCTCATCGATGACGACATCCTGATCGACGCCGGTACTGGCGTAGGCGACCTGCCGCTGACGCGGCTGGCGCAGATCGATCACGTCTTCATCACCCATGCGCACCTGGATCACATCGCCTGCCTGCCGCTGATGATCGACAGCGTGGGCGACATGCGCAGCACGCCGCTGACCATGCACGCGACGGCCGCGACCATGGAGATCATCCGCAAGCACATCTTCAACTGGCATATCTGGCCCGACTTCAGCGTCATCCCAACCCCCGAGCAACCCTTCCTGCGCTTTGCCACGGTCGAGCCTGGCCAGCCGGTGCAACTGGGCCAGCGCAGCATCACGCCGCTGCCTGCGGCGCACACGGTGCCGGCGGTCGGCTACCAGCTGCGCAATCATGTGAGCGGGTCGTCACTGGCCTTCAGCGGCGATACCTGTCTCTGCCCGCCGCTGTGGGAAGCGCTCAATCGCATCGGACAATTGCGCTACCTCATCATCGAGGCCGCGTTCGCCAATCGCGACCGTGAACTGGCGCTGCTGTCCAAGCACCTGTGCCCCAGCCTGCTGCTGGAAGAACTGCAACAGCTGCAAGGCCGGCCCGAGGTGCTGGTCACGCACGCCAAACCCGGGCAGCTGGACGAGATCGCCGCCGAGATCAAGGCCGGCAACAGCGCGCACCAGCCGCGCATGCTGGCCACGGGCACCGTGCTCGACTTCTGATCCATCCCGCCCTCAACGACAAAGGCACCGCGCTCCAGAGCCGGTGCCTTTTCTCTTGATCTACCGCCAGCCGCTCCCGCCTTACTGGGTCACGCAGGCATCCAGCTTGGCCGCGCCGATCTTCTGCGTCCCGGTGTTGCCATTGCTGCTGATGGCCGGCGGCATCGTCACTGTCACGCCCTGTGCCGGCGGCACGATCACCGGCGGCTGCGAGATCGAGGGGACGAAGCCGAACTGGCCGGCGCTGTAGAGTTGCGATCCGCTCGGGTTGGTGACCTGGATGGCCCCGGTCACCACATCCACATGCAGGCCATTGGCCGGCGGCTGCCCGCTCGGGGTCGGCACGCCGGCGCAATCGTCCTGGCAGTACAGGGCACCGAAGTGGGTGCCGCGGATGCCGATGGTGGCCGTGGGCGTATCGAAATTGACGGCATCATGATTGCGCTTGCCGACCAGCCCGGTCACCGCCCGCAGCCCGCCCTTGACCAGGCCGATGGCCACGGCATCATTCTTGGGTTCCTTCTCGTCATAGAGGTATTTGCTCACCGCCACCTCGGAACCCGGCCGCAGCACGATCTCGCCGTTGTCGACGAACTTGACGCGGGCATAGGTCTCGCGCTCGGTGATGAGCGTATCGCCTTGCAGGATCGCCGACTTCACCGACAGCACCACGCGTGCACCGTCCGCATGGCGCACGCTGAGCACACCCGACAGATGGGTGACCTGGCCGACCACCGGCTGCGACTGGGCGAAGGCAGATGCCACCGCCAGCAGAAGCAGCAGCGCCAGGGCCAACCCGGCCAGGGGACGCCGGACCGAGGCCGGCGGAGTTTGCTTGAAGGAATTCATGAAGATCACATCATCCGGTTATCAGGTACACATCGGCAGCGGCTTCTTGGCCTGCTTGCGGTCATCGCCTTCGTCGCCAAAGTGGTCCGTCGTACCGCCCACGGTCTGGGTGGCGGTGCCGGTCTGCTGTACGACATTGCCGCTGGTGGCGGGCACGGTATCGGTGAGCTGGGCGTTGTTCAGGCTGGCCTGCAGGTCACGGCTCTGCTGGTTCTGTTGCTGCTGCACGGCCAGCGCGGTCTGGCTGTTGGACGCGCTGCTGCTGGTACTGCTGGAGTTGGAACTGGAACTGGAACTGGAACTGCTGGAGCTGGCCGCTACCGGCGTGCGCGTCCCGTTGGCGTCGACGATGGTGACGCCCTGGGCGTAACCGATCACCTGGCCGGAATCCACCGACAGCAGCGCCACGCCCGGCGGCGAGGTGGAGATATTGGCGTTGATGGTCATCGAATCGCCCGCCGACAGCGTGATGTTGCCGCCAGTGGAAACCAGCACGCCATTGACCGTCAGCGTGTCGTTGCTGCCCGACGAGGCGCTGGCGGTCAGGGTAATGGTTCCGGTGGCGCTGACGCCCCCCGAACCGATGGTCAGCGGGCTGTGCGTGACCACGCTGACCGAACCGTTGCTGCTCTTGAGCTGGCCGGTGCTGTTGATCCCCAAGGTGGCCAGCTTGCTGTCGGTACTGATGGCCGTGCCATTGGCATTGCTGGGCAGGCTGCCGAGGAAGCTGGCGCGGGTGCCGATGGCCGAAGTGACCACACCGCCCGTGTTGTCGATGCTGATGTTGCCGCGCGTGGTGGTCACACCGTTGATGCTGACCGCGCTGGCATCGCTGGTGTTGAGCGCGTTCTTCAACGTGATGTCACCAGTGCCGCTGTTGTTGGCGGCAAAGCCGGCAATCTGGTTGCCGCTGTTGTTGAAGGTGATGCCGCTGCTGGCCGAGGCGATCAATTGCGACTTCACCCGCATCGAGGTGCCGGTGCTCTGGGTAAGGTTGCCATTGGCAGCCTGCAGCACCAGATTGTTGGCGGTGATGTTGCCGATGGCCAGCGAGCCGGTAGCCTGCGACAGCGCGGCATCAGCCAGGGTCAGGTTGCCGCCGGTCTGGCTGAAGGCATCAGCCACGACCAGGCGCGAGCCGACGTTGCCGGTCACGGTGCCGTTGGACACGGTCAGATTGGACAGGCGGACATCGCCGCCCAGGGTCAGGTTGCCGGCGACCAGCTCCGCCGTCATGTTGGACTGGGCGGCATTGGCCAAGGTGACTGTTCCGTTGAGCAGGACCGTCTCGCCGTTGATGAAGTCCGTGCTGCCGATATTGAGCGTGCCGTTTCCGCTGGTGGTGCCATTGAGCACCAGGGCAGCGATGCTGTTGTTCGAGCCACTCATGCGGTTGACGCTGATCGTCCCGTTGTTGCTGGTGCTGTTGCGTACCGTCAGCGTACCGCCGCGCTGGTTGAGCTGGGAACCCGCGGCGATCTGCAGATTGGCGATGGTATCGTCAACACTGTCATGTCTCACGGTCTGGTTGCCCGAGATCACCACGGTATCGATCTGGGTCGGCATGTAGGTGGACACGTTGCCCACGGTCGCGTTGCTGACCCAGTTGTGGCGGTCCTCCCAGCCACCTTCCGAATAGCCGTACTGCTGATAAGTGAAGGTCTCGGCACCGCGCAGGGAGAGGTTCGCCAGGCCGTTGTCACCGTAGACCGCCTTGAACATTTTCTCCTGTCCGCCCGCCGTGACGATATCCCCGGTCACGGAGCGGAAGTAGCCAGTCGGTGACGAAGTACCGCTGATGTTGATGGCATTGATGCTCACTTCGCCAGCGGGTGAGTAGCCGCCCAGCAGACGAGTCTTGAGGCTGCCGTCCAGCCTGGTCGAAGAGAATCCGGTCAATTCGATCACGTCATAACTGCCGTCGCTGGCACCTGCGATATCGATCAGCATTTTTCCGGTATCGCCCTGGCTGAAGCTGGCATCGCTGGGGTCGCCGGTTGCCCGCAAAGCCAGACGCCCCACTGTCCCGTCGCCACCCGGTGCGAGGATACCGTCATTGGTAAACGACCCACTGACCGACAACGTACCATTGCCCGACATGGTCCCGTTGGCCTCGTTGCGGATGTAGCTCGCGCTGACATTGCCGCCGGCCATCGTCAGGGTGCCATAGTTGCTCACACTGGCATTGCCGGTGACGTTCAACACGGCAGCGTCACCATTGAGTACCAGCGTGGCATTGGCATTGTTGGTCACATCACCACTGGAGTTGACGCGACCGCTGATGTTGAGCGTACCGTTGTTGGTGATGCCATCGCTACCGACCCACAATCTGCCCTCACCGTTGGAGGCGACACTGACGGTACCGTTGTTGGTGAGCGAACTGATATTGCCCCCGCCGCCGTTGAGCGTGAGCGTTCCGGCGCTGTTGACGCGCACTGCTGCGGCGTAGAGGTTGCCGCTGCCAAGGTTGACCGTGCCATTGTTGATGAGCAGATCCCCGTTACCGGAATCATCGGTCACCGTCAGCGAGCCACCATTGAGCACGATCCGCGCGCCATTGTCGATGGTACTCAGATTGCGCGGCTTGATCGCGTCCATGATGCGGGCTTCCGAGAAACTCTCTTGCGATGACTGCACATAGCCGCTGTTGAGGGTCAGCCCAAGCCGTCCGCTCTCGCTGATGATGTTGGCCCGGATGCTGATGTTGTTGGCGGAGTTGAGCGTCAGTGTGCTGTCCGCGCCGCCGCTCTTGGTGATGTTGGCGGAGACGGTGATGTTGCCGCCCACGCCATCGCTATCGCCGGTGGTCAGGCTGACGCTGACACCATTGCTGAGCTGATTGGAAATGGTCGCCGCCGAAATCGTCGCGCCACTATCGGTGGAGGTGACCGCGTAGGACGAACAGCCATCGAAGCTGACGTTCGTTGTGGTGTTGGGCACCACCTCCAGATCATGCGGATCGATGAGCCAGGTCCCGCCCGTCCCGACCTTCGGCACCTTCACCACATCCAGCCGTTTCAGCCCGGAGGTATCCACAAATCCACCCTGCCCTGGCGCGCCCAGCGCCGACACATCGCCATCGATGAAGGCGGCATTGGCGGCATACAGCGTGACATTGCCGCCCTTGGTGCCATCGGCACTGATGCTGGAACTGGCCGTGGTGGTCAGGTTGCCCGAGGCGCGCAGGAAGATGCGTCCGCCCTCGCGTACCACGCTGGAGGCATTGATGACCCCGCCATTCGTGATGAGGCCCGCCGCCACGCCGATGCGCCCGGCTTCGGCGGTGATGGTGCCGAGGTTGGTGACGTTGCCGGCACTGCCGGTCACGTTCACGGTCACGCCCGGGGTGGCGGTATCGGCCAGCGTCACGGTCTGGCCGGCTGCGAGGATGACCTCGCCCTGCGGGCTGGTGATGATGCCGCTGTTGGACACGCTGCCGCCAATCAGGTAGACGCTGCCGCCGGTGGCCGAACTGATCTTGCCCTGGTTGTCCACCAGGCCGGCATTGCCGTCCTTGATGAAATTGAGACGGCCGGCCAGGAAGTCGTTGTCGCTGATGGCCAGGGAGGTCGCGATGAAGCGGGCGGCATCCACCGTACCGCCGGGGCCGATCACCACGCCATTGGGGTTGTACAGCACCACCGTGCCATTGGCCGAGAGCTTGCCGTAGATCTGCGAGATGTCGGCACCGGTTACCTTGGCCAGCAAGGCGGCGGACGAACTCGGCTGGGCCACGTTGACCGCCGCATCTGCACCGATGCTGAACGAGGCGAAGCGGGCAATGGCCTGCGGCGACAACTGGTTGATGTTGAGCGTGTTGCCGTTCTGGCTGAAGCTGAGATTGCCATTGGCCACGCTCCAGCCGGTGGGCAAGGTACCGGGCGCAGGCGCGGCGGCCAGCGCCGGGGCCTGCCACGCGCCACACACGGCGGCGGCGGCCAGCGACAGCCGCAACCCGGGCGCGAGCGCCCGCTTCCACGCACGCTGCAACAGACGCGACAGCAGCAGCGGCAAGGGCTTGCGCGCGCGCCAGGAAAGCGTCAGGCGGCGCTTGCCGACGCGTACCGTGATCGAGGGCGGCAGCAGTTCGATGGCCGGCGGAACCGGGGCTGGTGCGGGAGTGGATGGTGATGTCATGTCAGAACCCCAGGATGGCACTCAGGTGGGCGTTGAGATCGCCCCGCTGTTCGGTGACGGAATTGCCGTTGAGCAGAACCCGCGCCACATCCAGGCGCAAGCTGAAGTCACGTCCCAGCGTATAGCGCAGCCCGGCGCCGAAGCTGGCCAGCGTGAGCGTCGACGGCACCGTCGACGCCGCGGTCACGTTGTTGTTGGCACCGCGCGCGGCATCGAAAAAACCCAGCAGACGCAGGTTGCCGCGCGCCTCGCTCTTGACCAGCAGATCCGGGGTATACAGTTCGGCATTGACCACCGCACCGCTGTCGGCGGCCACCGCGCGCTCGGTGAAGCCGCGCACGGTATTGGCCCCGGCCAGACCGAACTGTTCCACCGGCGGCAGCGCATGGGGAGAGACCTGCAAGCTGCTGGCCAGGCGTACCTGCCAGTCATTCTGGAAGACCTTGAACCAGCTTGCACCGCCCCGCACGATGATGAAATTGTCCATCGACTGGCGCGAACCGGTGAAAAGCGAATAACGGTCCGTCACCTGCAGCGCGTCGTTGCGGCGCGCCTCGCCGGTGGCCATGTTGCGGGCGATGCCAAGGTTGTAGTCCAGCACCTGTCCCACGCCCTGTTGCTGGGCGCTGTAGCTCACCGACAGCGGCAATGTGGAATACGGCAGGCAGGTATTGAGCGAAGCGCCACTGAGCAGGCCGCCATTGATGTTGCAGCTGGAATCGACCTTCTTGTAGTCGGCACCGAAGACCAGCTTGCTGCTCCACTCGCCGCTGCGGGCAAAGTAGTGGTTCCAGCGCAGCGCGTAGATTTCGCCGCGGCCGGTGATGTTGAGCGTGGAGTTGACGGCCAGGGTCTGGCCCGAGGTGACGTTGGATTTGCCGTAGATGAAATCGAGGCTGTCGCCCAGCCCATACATGGGCAGACGATAACCCAGCGAATACAGGTCGACCTTGGCGCCCGAGGGACTGTCGGGCGAGGTGGTGTAGGCCACCGTGGCCACATGGTCGCGGTTGAACAGGTTGGAGTGCTGCACGGCCACCCCGGTACGCCATTGCCCGGTATCCCGGTTGCCGCTGTTGTCGACGTTGAGCATCACGCGCAGGGGATTGTCATCCTTGACCGTGATGGCCGCATCGATCTGGTTGGTGGATTCGGAGGCGGTGAGCGTGACGTTGACCTGCTTGGCCGGGTTGTCGTTGGCCAGTTGCACCGATTCGGAAATGCGCCGCAGGTTGGGGGCACTGCCCTCCACCAGTTGCGGAATGCTGGCGCGGATGTTCTGCTCGCTGAAATGGCGGTTGTCGCTCACCACCACCTTGCCCACCACCGTCTCGACCACCTGCAGGCGCACTACGCCGCCGGTCAGCTCCTGCTCCGGCACGCTGACCTGCACGGCGGTATACCCGGCACTGCGATAGGCGTTCTCCAGGGCTTCCAGCGCCTGCTGGATGTCGCCATAGACGCGGCCGGGGCCGCGGAAAGGCGTGACCGCTTCGTCGACCCTGGCCTGGGTCAGCAAGGTGTTGCCCTCCACCGCGAAGCGCGTGATGTCGAATCGTTCGTCGTTGCGGACTGGCGCGCTGCCCGCCGCCACGGCTGAAGCCTGTGGTGCCGGCTGCGGCTGCGCCCACGCGGCGACGGCGCTGCCCAGCAGCGCCATCCCCATCAGAGAATGCCCAAAGCATCGTTTCATCGTCTCTGTGACCCGCCCCCCGGCGAGCCCTCCCAGTTTTCTTGTTGCGCAGCGCGGCGGCAAGCCACGCTGTCACTGCCACCCTCCCATCCGGCCAGCCGCCTGCACTGACGTCAGCACATGGATCGCGCGGACGCAATGCGTGGCCGGCACGCAGGTACCCGGACCACGGAAGCGAACAACAAGACGAAAAGGAACCCCTGAAGCAGATGCGCCCGGACACCGATATTCCACTTCTTGGAGGAGGGATCAATCGCGTCCGGCAGCGACGCCGCCTTGCCAGGCAACATCACTCTTGATGCTTGTAAAGTATACTGACTAGTCCTGACCGCGTCGACAAGAATCGCTGAAAAACCGCTTCCAGCGGGCGTTTGCGGCTGATTGCACAGCACTTGATTGCCACTCGGAAATGATTTGCGGTTTCAGCATGCAAAGATTTTCGTGAAGTGCCAGCGGATGAGAACGTTTGTGCAAAACACGTCACGCGGCGATCACACCGCGCTGATTTCCCCAGGGAAAATGCGGCGGACTGACCAGGTCTTTTTATTTGGTATCGAAGGTCGTCACGCCATCCCAATCGGCCGGCGGCGGCGACTGGCGATAGTGCGCAATACGCTCCAGGTAGAGCGCATAAAGTCCCCGCGCGTGCGCGGCCTGCAGCGCTTCGATGGCAGCCTGCGCCTCCTCCCAGCGCAGCGCGCGCACCAGCGCCAGCGCCGCATGCCATTGCTCGACTTCCGCGCGCAGCCCGGCATCGAGTTCGCTCTCGATGGCCAGCGGTTCGAAGATCGGCACGGGTTCGTTCTTGCCCTTCACCCGCACCCGGTCCAATTCGCGATAGGCGAACTGCGGCGCGGCCTGGCGCGTGGCATCCCCGACCATCACCCCCACCCCGTAGACCTTGGTGATCGACTCCAGGCGCGAGGACAAATTGACCGCATCGCCCATCACCGTATAGGCCTTGCGGATGCGCGAGCCCATGTCGCCCACGCGCATCTGGCCGCTGTTCAACCCGATGCCGATCTTCAGCGGCGGCCAGTTGCGGCGCGTGAATTCCTCGTTGAGCAGCAGCGTGGTCTGCTGCATCTTCAATGCCGTGGCCACCGCGCGGGCGGCGTGATCGGGCACATCCAGGGGCGCGCCCCAGAAGGCCATCACGGCGTCGCCGATGTACTTGTCGAGCGTGCCGCGATTGCCACGGATATCTTCGGACATGGCGGTGAGATACATGTTGATGTATTCACGCAGCTCGTTGGGCTGCAGGCTTTCGGAGATGGTGGTGAACCCGCGCACGTCGGAAAACATCACGGTCAGTTCGCGGATCTCGCCTTCCATGTTGTAGCTGGCCGGATTGGCCGCCATTTCGGCCACCAGTTCGGGAGCCACGTATTCGCCGAACAGGTTGACGATGGCCTTGCGGTTGCGATATTCGAACAGGTAGCCCCAGGCCAGATTGCTGATGAACAGCAGCGCCACCAGCAGCAGCGACGACGCCAGCGGCAGCACCAGGCCGGCGCTGTCATAGAGCCAGTAGTTGAGTCCACCCAAAGCGGCCGCCGTCCCCAGCGACAGCAGCACCGAGGCCAGCGGCCCCAGCGCGGGCAACATCAAACCCAGCAGCAGGCCGGCCAGCGCCACCTGCAGGCCGTCATAGCCCGCCGCGAAATCGGGGCGGGTCTTGAAATCATCATCGATGATGGATGCGATCAGGTTGGCGTGGATCTCCACCCCGGGATAGACCGGACTGACGGGCGTGGCCCGCAGGTCGTTCAGGCCAGGCACGGTGGTCCCGACCAGCATGATGCGGCCATCCAGCTTGTCGTGCGGATAGGTGCCACGGATCACGTCCACTGCCGGTACATAACGATAGGCACCGCCCTGCGGACCGCCACGCCCGCGATAGGTCACCAGCGTGGTCAGCCCGCGCTCCACCGGAATGATCAGCGGCTGCGGACGCGCTTCCACGGCGATGGCGGCGAGCGCGTCGTAGGTCTCCTTCTGGTTCCCCAGCAGTCCATCCGCGCCGGTCAGGAAGACCGGCTTGATGCGCTTGCCATCGACCGCCACCCGGGCCGTCGCCAGGGCCAGCGACTCGTAGAAGTTGTCGCCATGCCGCGCCAGCAGCGAAACCGTGCGAATCAGCCCGTCATCATCGGGCACCGGATTGAAGAAGCCGCCGGCACGCGCTGCCGCTTGCAGCTGCGGCAGGTTGGCACCATAGGCGCGCCAGCGTACCACCTCCACATCGCGCCCGCCCAACGCGGCCACGCTGAAGGCGGGCGGCGGCAACTGCCCCTTGATCACGGCCCCGCCCTCATTGGAGAAGGCATAGCCCATCACCACCGGCTGGCCCTGCAGGGCAGCGGCCAGGCGTGCGTCGTAATCCATCTGCGGCTTGAGCAGGCGCAATTGCTGTGCCAGTTGCGGCACGTCCTTCAACGGTCCGCGCGCCAGGTCTTCCAGACGGCCATAGCCGGAGGTGGTGTCGGGCTCGGCGAAGACCACGTCGAAACCGACCGACTGCGCCTGGTAGGCCTGCGTCATCTGCTCCACCAGCTTGGCCACCAGGTCGCGGCTCCAGGGCCAGCGGCCCAGCTCGTTGATGCTGCGCTCGTCGATATCGACGATGACGATGCGCGGATCCAGTGCCGGTTTGGCCACGCGCATGCGCAAGTCATAGAAGAACAGGTCCATGCGCTCGACCACGCGATTGGGCAGCAGGCCCACCACCACCGCCTCGGCCAGGCCGATCAGCAACAGCGCCAGCAGCCAGCGCGCCCAGTACTTGGCGAAGGCGGTACGCAAACGACGCAACATGGACTTTTCCCCCGATTCCCTTTTTGATTGGCTGCGATCATGCCACCAGTTGCCCGTGCCCACAATCGGCGCGCCCCGCCGGACGTTGCCACACAGCATGACTGCATGAATAGAGGAAATAAACCGGGCGCGATGAACCGATGCCCAAAATGCGTTCTAATGATTTCCCGCTACCGATGAAGGAGTCCCGCATGCAGCCCATTCCAATGATCACCCTGCGCAATGGCGCGCAAGTCCCGGCACTTGGCCAGGGCACCTGGAACATGGGCGAGTCCGCCGCGGCCGCCAGCGCCGAGGTACGCGCCCTGCAGGCCGGCATCGACCTGGGCATGACGCTGATCGATACCGCCGAGATGTATGCCGATGGCCAGTCCGAACGCGTGGTCGGCAAAGCCATCGCCGGCCGCCGCGAACAGGTCTATCTGGTCAGCAAGGTGTTGCCGCACAACGCCAGCGAGCGCGGCACCATCGCCGCCTGCGAGGCCAGCCTCAAGCGCCTGGGCACCGACCACCTGGACCTCTACCTGCTGCACTGGCGCGGATCGCATCCGCTGTCGGCCACCATCGCGGGCATGGAGACCCTGATGGCGCAGGGAAAAATTCGCGGATGGGGCGTCAGCAATCTCGACACCGACGACATGGACGAGCTGGCCGATGCGCCCGGTGGCGAGCAGGTGCTGTGCAACCAGGTGCTGTACAACCTCTCGCGCCGGGGAATCGAATATGACCTGCTGCCGCAGGCCGAACAAAGCGGCGTGGCCGTGATGGCCTATTCGCCCATCGAGCAAGGACGCATCCTCAAGCAGGCGGCCCTGAAGGCGGTCGCGCAGCGCCACGGCGTGACACCGGCGCAGGTGGCGCTGGCATGGGTGTTGCGGCGTCCGGGGGTGATCGCCATTCCCAAGGCGGCCGATGTCGCCCACGTGGAGGCCAACCGGGCCTGCCTGGCGCTGCATCTGAACGAAAATGACTACAGTGAGCTGGACGCGGCCTTTCCACCGCCACGGCGCAAGCAGCCGCTGGCGATGCTATGAAAATGTCGCACCAAACCTGCCGTTCGACCTGAGTAGCCGCAGCGCGGCGTATCGAAGGCGCACCTGCCTTGTTACCGTAGCCACGCCTTCGATACGACCCTCGCGGGTCTACTCAGGACGAACGGTGGGTGATGCCGCAATCAACGGCTTCAAGATTCAGGCGGCTGCTTCCATGGCTTGCAAGGCCTTTAGCAAGTAGCGCACGGCTGCCGGAATCGGCGCGATCACCGGCACCGAAAACCGCTGCGCCAGTGCCATCGCCGCCTGCCCCAACGGACCGCCGCCAATCACCACCGCCTCGGCACCATCGCGCTCCACGCAGGCGCGCACGGCTTGCGCCAATGCCTCTTCCAGTGCCTGCGGATCGGCCGCCAGCGCGCGCGGATCACCGGCGGTCAGGCGGATACCGGTGTAGAGCGCACCGACACCCGCCTGCTGCGCTTTTTCACCAATCACATCAGCCAGCTCCGGCGTGACGGTGGCCACACCGAAGCGGCGGCCTCCGTCGGCTGCTTCCAGCATCGACGCTTCACACAGCCCGGCGACGGGCCGGCCATCGAGCGCACGCAGGCGCTCAATGCCAGGATCGCCAAAGGCGCTGATGATGCACCCGACGCTGTGCCGTCCGCCTTCGCGCCAGTTGCGCTCGACCTCCGCTCCCGCCGCCGCCAGTTCCACGGCATTGACGATCATCTCCGGCCCCTGCCGCGCGCTCACGCCGCTGAGGGCGTATCCCGACGGCATCGAGGCGCGGGCAATGGCCACCATCATCTCGGTGGTGGCCTGGGAGGAATTGGGATTGATCAACAGGATATGCGGCATGCCAGACTCATGAAAAAGGAAATCAACTGCGTGCAACGACCCCCGGCACCACTGCCTCCGGCGCAGTCTCCTCCAACGGTGCATCGGGCGACTTGCCATAGGTCTCGGGCACGGTGCGGATGGCCACCGTGAAGATGCCGTACATGGCGGCGATCATGCCGAACACGCCCGCCAGCCCGAAGGCATCGAACAGGCGACCGGCCACCAGCGGCATCAGGGCACCCGCCGCCGTGCCGGTGGCGAGGATGAAAGCGGTGCCGAAGGCGCGCACGCGGGTCGGATACAGCTCGGGCGCGAAGATCCAGATGGTGGTGTTGAGCAGCAGCACGAAGAACTGGAACACTGCACCCGCCGCCAGGATCAGCACGATGCTCTTGGCCAGGAAGCCGATGGCCAGCGCCGCCAGGCAGGCGCAGATCGCACCGGCGGTCAGCACGCGCTTGCGCGGCAGATGGAATCCGAACACCGAAGCGGCAATCGCCCCCAGCAGGCTGCCGCTCTGCATGACCATGGTGAACAGCAGGCTCTTGGAGATGGTGTAGCCCAGGCTCACCAGAATGGTCGGCATGAGCGTGAG
>NZ_DBIC01000386.1:0-28322 GCF_002296545.1 Herbaspirillum sp. UBA812
TCTTGTCCTTGCCCGCCAGGTTCACCCACAGCTGGAAGCCGCTCATGAGGCCGTTTTCCTGTTCCGGCAACTCCGAGTGCACCAGGCCACGGCCGGCCGTCATCCATTGCATGCCGCCCGGTTCCAGCAAGCCTTCGTTACCGGCATTGTCGCGGTGACGCATGCGGCCGGCCAGCATGTAGGTCACGGTTTCGAAGCCGCGGTGCGGGTGGTCGGGGAAACCGGCCAGGTAATCGCTGGGCTCGTCCGAGTGGAAGGCATCCAGCATCAGGAACGGGTCCAGGCGGCGCTGCAGGTCGTGGGTCAGCACGCGGGTGAGGCTCACGCCGGCGCCATCCTGGGTAGGGATGCCGTTGACCAGGCGTTCGATTTGACGGGTGTAGGGGGTGCTCATGCTTGTCTCTCCTGAAGAGGCCCGCACGTCGTGGGTGCGGGCCGGTGAATCATGGTCGATGGTTGGAACGGGCGGCCATCAGGCTCAACGGCTTTCTTCCGGCTGGGCTTGCGGGTCGATCGAGGACACCAGCAGCAGTGCACCGATCAGGGCCACGTTCTTGAGGAAGTGAATCATCTGACCTTGGGCGGCAGCGCCTTCGAGCGTCCAGAAATGATGGGCCGACAGGGTTGCGCCGACGGTGAAGAGCGCAATCACCAGCGACACCGGACGCACGCCACGGCCGGTCATCAGCAGCAAGCCGCCGCCGACTTCGACCAGGATGGTGACCAGCACGGCCAGGGTCGGTACCGGCAGGCCCAGGCTGCCGAAGTAGCCGACCGTGCCGGCAAAGCCGACGATCTTGAAAATGCCCGAAATGACGAACAAGGAAGCCAGCAGGACGCGGCCAATACGGAAAGTGGTGAAGTTGGTAATCATGGTAAGCCTCTCTGATGTTGGGTGAACGACGATGTTTGAATTGTGATGCCGTGTTGCCTTGAATCTTGTTGTTGCCTGACGCCAATCTCTGACCGGCTCTCGCGCTGTGCTCTGCCCGGTGATGCATTCGCTGCAGCCAGTGACGACAGAATAGGCAAGTTCGCCTTCGGCTAAAACTGATTATCTTTTTATAATCATGATCTAAATTTTAGATATAGTTGGCACTTCGTCACTTCATCGTAGCTTGAGGGGTCTATGAATATTGAGCGTCTGTCGCTGGATCAGTTGCGGGTTTTCGTGCAGGTGGCCGACAGCGGCAGCTTCCTGGCCGCCGCGCGCAAGCTGTCGCGGGCACAGTCGGCCGTCAGCTATGCCATCGCCACGCTGGAAGATCAGCTGGGCGTGCTGCTGTTCGACCGCAGCGGCTACCGGCCACAGCTGACCAGCCCCGGCGTGGCCCTGCTGGCTGATGCCCGGCAGGTGCTGGATCACGTGGATTCGCTGCAGGTGCGGGCCAATTCCTATGCGCGCGGGCAGGAACTTGAAGTGTCACTGGCGGTGGATGTGTTCTTTCCTACCGATTGTCTGGTGGACCTCCTGCAGCGCTTTCGCGTGGCCTTCCCGGCGGTGACGGTACGACTGGAGGTGGAAGCACTGGGGGCGGTGGCCGAGCGCGTCATTGACGGACGCTCCATGCTGGGCATCCTGGGGACACTGCCGACCACGCCGCCCAACCTGCTGCGCATCACGCTGCCCAGCGTGCAGCTGGTGGCCGTGGTGGCACCCGATCATCCGCTGGCCAAGGTGAAAGGGAGGATTTCCGAAAAGCTCCTGCAGCAGCAAACCCAGCTGGTGCTGTCGGACCGCAGCGAACTCACCGCGCGCCAGGATTTTTCGGTGCACTCGCGGCTGACCTGGCGCATGAGTGATCTCGGCACCAAGCACGCCCTGCTGCGTGCCGGCATGGGCTGGGGCAACATGCCGCTGCACGTGGTCAAGAATGACCTGGACCGCGGCCGGCTGGTAAGCATCAGCACGATCCACCATCCGCCGCAAGGGGCTGAACTGCCGATCCAGTGCGTTTACAAACCGGACCATCCGGCTGGCCCGGCCCTGTCGTGGTGGCTGGATTCGCTGGCGGCATTGACGGCCTTGGCCCCAGGCGACCCGACGCAGACATGAATACAAGCCAAAGCTGATAATGTCGATTTATAGGATTAAAACGATAAATACAAAAAACAAGACATTTCTTATATTGTAATTTTATCGGTCTTGCCCTATATTTTCCTCAACAGCCGCACAACCTGGCCATCCGCCATGCGCACCGTTGCGGCTGCATCCTTGTCTTGAGGAAAGCTCCATGCTCAACGATTTCCCCATCAGCCTCTCCATCCAGTTGCGCGAGCATCTGCGGGCCTTGCGCAAGCAGCGGCACATGACCCAGGCGCAACTGGGCGAGCGCATCGGCATCAGCCAGGCGCGCATTGCCGAGATCGAAGCCAATCCGGGTGCCGTCAGCGTGGAGCAGATGCTGTTGCTCCTGTCGACACTGGGGGCCGGGCTCAAGCTGCATGTCCACGCGGCAGACAAGCCGGTCCATGCGGCCGGGGAAGCGGGGGCTGTCTACATCCCCTCACGCAAACAGGGCTCCTGGTAATGCTGCATGCCTGGATGAACGGTGAGCTGGTCGGTACCTGGAGCGTGGAACGCCAGGTACACCGCTTCCGCTATGCGCCCACGTGGGTGCGCTCGTCGCATTTTCGTCCCTTGTCGCTGTCCCTGCCGCTGACCGCCTCGGGCGAGCTGCGCGGCGACAGCGTGCGCAACTATTTCGACAACCTGCTCCCGGACAACGCCGATATCCGCGAACGGCTGCGGCAACGTTATCGCCTGCCCTCCACCGAAGTCTTCGACCTCTTGCAGGCCCTGGGACGCGACTGCGTCGGGGCGCTGCAACTGCTGCCACCGGACCAGGAACCGCAAGGCTGGCGCAGCATCCACTGCGAGCGTCTGGATGAGGCGATGCTCGAACAACTGCTGTATGCCCTGCCCTTGTCTTCGCCCCCGGCCAGCGCCCAGGAAGATGCGCTGCGCATCTCGATCGCAGGTGCACAGGAAAAAACCGCCCTGACCTGGCATCGCGGCAAGTGGTGCCGTCCTCTGGGGGCCACGCCGACCACCCACATCATCAAGCTGCCGCTGGGCCTGATCGGCGGCGTGATGCAGCGGGTCGATGCGGGAGACTCGGTCTACAACGAATGGCTGTGCTCACGCATCCTGGCAGCCATGGGTCTGCCGGTGGCCCCGGCGCGGGTGGAACATTTCGGGCGTCATACGGTGCTGGCGGTGGAGCGTTTCGACCGCGTCAGGATGAAGGAGGGCTGGATCGCCCGCCTGCCGCAGGAGGATTTCTGCCAGGCCTTCGGCCTGCCACCGACGATGAAGTATGAAAGCCAGGGCGGCCCCGGCCTGAACCAGTGCCTGGGCCTGCTCAATGCCAGCAGCCAGGGCGGCGACAAGACGTATTTCCTGCTGGCGCAACTAGCCTTCTTCCTGCTGGCGGCCACCGACGGCCATGCCAAGAATTTCTCGCTGCACCTGCATGCGGGTGGCCGTTACGAGATGACGCCGCTGTATGACGTGCTGTCGATGTGGCCCTACTTCGGCAAAGGGCCGAACCAGTTCCGCGCCCGGCAGGCCGGTCCGGCCATGCTGCTGCGCGGACGCAATCCGCATCGCCACTTCCATACCATCGAAGCCCGCCACTGGCGGCAGCTGGCCTTGCAGCACGGCGGTGAACCGGTGTGGCAGGCGATGCTGGCGCTGGTGCAAGGCGCCGAGCATGCCCTGGCGGTGGCCGAAGGCGAACTGCCGGACGACTTCCCTGCACGCACCTGGGAGCGCATCAGCGAGGGAGTCCGACACCACCAGGAACGTTTCCTGCGCGGTGTGGGGCAGTAGATCACTGGGCCGCGAAGCGCTCGCGGTATTGCCCCGGGCTCACCCCCAGCTGGCGCAGGAAGACCCGCCGCAGGTTCTGTTCTTCCCCGTAGCCGGACTGGCTGGCAATGCGCTTGAGCGGCAACCGGGTTTCTTCCAGCGCCCGGCGCGCCGCCTCCAGCCGCATCAGCTCGACCGTGCGCGCCGGCGTGCGGCCGGTCTCGGCCACATACAACCGCGCGAAGGTACGCGGACTCATGTTGGCCTGGCGCGCCAGGTTCTCGACCCGCAGATCCGCTTCCAGATTGCCGGCGATCCACGCATGCAGCTCGGCAAACCGCCCCGCCCCGGTGGTCTGCGAAGCCAGCGGCGTGCTGAATTGCGATTGTCCGCCCGGACGCTTGATGAACATCACCAGCTGGCGGGCCGTCGCAATCGCAGCGGCGTGCCCCAGATCCTGTTCCACCAGCGCCAGTGTCAGGTCGATACCGGCGGTGACGCCCGCCGAGGTCCAGATGCGGCCCTGGCGGATGTAGATGGGCTCGCCATCCACTTCCAGTGCGGGATAACGCTGCTGCAAATCTTCGGCCGAATCCCAGTGCGTCGTCACCCTCAAGCCGTCCAGCACGCCCGCCTCGGCGAGGTGGAAAGCACCGGTGCAGACCGAACAGACGCGCCGGGCCAGCGGTGCGGCCTCGCGGATCCACGCGACCAGGGCGGGATCGATGCGGAAGCTGTCCCCCACGCTGCCGCCGGGCGAAATCAAGGTGTGCAGTTCCCCAGCGCACAGCAGCGCGTCCAGCGCGGACAGCGCTTGCGTCAACACCGGCAGGCCGGCGCTGGTGGTCACCGCGCCGCCCTCTGCCGAGGCCACATGCAGGCGATAGACTTCACGGCCGTGCAGGCGGTTGGTGGTCGCCAGTACCTGCATCGGGCCGGCAAGATCCAGCAGGTTCATGCCGCCATAAGCCAGCAGCACCACATTGCGCGGGGCCTGTGTGGCCTGCGCGGAAAGGACGGGGTTCATAGGAATCATGCTCCGATGTTAGCGCAGGCCCGCCACCAGCGCCGTACGCGCAGTGCGCTGGGCCCACATCCAGCGCAGCGTGACCAGCGCCGACACCAGCAGCACCGGCAGGATGGCCGCATTGAGCGTTTCCCAGCCGAAGCGGGCCAGCAAGGGACCGGCACCCAGCGTGGCCAGCGCCGTCGCGGCATAGCGCATCAACTCGGCCAGTCCCTGGGTCTTGGCGCGTTCCGAAGGGGTATAGGATTGCGCCAGCAAGGTAGTGCCCCCGACGAACATGAAATTCCAGCCCACGCCCAGCAGCAGCAAGGCTATGTAGAAAGCGGGCAGCGTGGTCGAGAGCATGGCGATGACGGCGCAGCCGAGGTTCATCCCCAGCCCTGCCAGCAGCACCGGCCCCAGGCCGAAGCGCTGGATCAGGCGCCCTGCAAAGAAGGAGGGTGCGTACATGCCCATCAGGTGCCACTGGATGATGGCCGCGCCATCATCGATGCCGTGATGGCAGGCCACCGCCGCCAGGGGGGCGGCCGTCATGATGAACATCATCACCATGGACCCGGCCACGTTGTTGGCGACCGAGGCCATGAAGACCGGCGTACGTGCAATGGCCGATAGCGGGCGCGCGGGGGCGAGGTCAGATGGCGACTGCGCAACGGCCACCGGATCGGCCTGATCCCGATAGAACAGCACCAGTACCAGCACCGACAACAGCCCCATGAGCGCCACCACCAGATAGGCCCCGGCAAACAGTGCCGCCGGGAACCAGTCCTTGCTCCAGGCCGCCAGGGCCGGGCCGACCAGGGCCGCGATGACGCCCCCGGCCAGCACGGTGGAAATGGCACGGCTCTTGGCCGCTTCGGCGACCGCATCGGCGGCCGCCAGCCGGTAATACTGCGCAAATGCCTGAAATACACCGACCAGCGCCGTGCCGACGCAGAAGGTCCAGAACTGCCCGTGCCAGACCGACCACACCGAGATCAGCCCGCCGACACAGCAACTGGCCGCCCCCAGCACGAACGACCAGCGCCGGCCCAGGCGCTGGATCAAGAACGCCGCAAACCAGGTCACCACGGCACCGGCCACCGTGATGAGGGCGAACGGCAAGGTCGCCAGCGCCTTGTCGGGGGCCAGTTGCCACCCGGTCAGCGCGGTCAGCGTCAGGTCGATCGAGATGGCGCAGGTGAACAGGCCCTGGCACAAGGCCAGGATGGCGGCATTGCGGCTACCGCCATGGGAATCGGCGGACAAGGAGGCGCGCATGGATTTGCTCCGAAGGGTCAATGATGGAAAAATTGTCGGATTCCCACCCGCTTGGCGTCAATGACACAAGACCTTCAATTTCTGCCAAGCCCACATGACAGGACTTCCATGCTGATCCAGGCTCATCAATCCGCCCTGCTGGTGATCGATCCCCAGGAAAAACTCTTGCCCGCCATCCACGAGGGCCAGGCGGTGCTGGCGCAGACCGTGCGCATGGCAGCCATCGCCGGCCTGCTCGGGGTGCCGGTCATCGCCACCGAACAGATGCCCGACAAGCTCGGCCACAACCATCCGGATATTGCCCGCCTGTGCGACAAGACGCTCTCCAAGCAGCATTTCGATGCCTGCGCGGACGGCCTGCTGCCGGTCATACCACCGGCCGTACGGCAGCTCATCGTCGCCGGTTGCGAAGCCCACATCTGCGTGCTGCAGACTGCGCTTTCCCTGCTGCAACAGGGCTACACGGTGCTGCCCCTGCTGGAGGCCTGCGGCTCGCGCCGTCCGCTGGACCGGGATGCGGCTTTCGAGCGCCTGCGCGCCGCTGGTGCCATCCCGGTCACGCTGGAGATGGTGGCCTACGAATGGCTGCAGCACAGCGCGCATCCGCAGTTCCGGGCGGTCCTGAAACTGGTGAAATAGCCCGGCCCGCCGGGTGCCAACAGGGTGGCGTAACCGAAAAGCAAGTTCCCGCTTGCTCCGATGAAAGTTTTGATGGGTAGGCCTGCCGATGCGTTTTGCAGGTGAGAACTGTGGTAAAAGTAACGAAAAAATCGCAGCGTGGCCGCATGACAATGTGGCGCATCACATATCATCACGCCAAGCCTTGGCCAGCCGACGCCGCCACAACACAGAGGAAATCCAACGCTTATGTCCAGCTTACCTGCCCACACGCCCATTCAATCGCCACCTCCGCTCACCTTGCACGCCTTGCGCGCCAGCTGCTCGGCCTGCAGCATGCACCAGCTGTGCCTGCCAATGGGGCTGGACCAGGGTGACATGCAGCGGCTGGAACAGGTCATCAACCGCCGCCGCAAGGTCAAGCGCGATGAAAGCTTGTACCGCCTCAACGACAAGTTCGACATGCTCTATGCCATCCGCCTGGGCCATTTCAAGACCTTCCAGGGCAATACCAATGGCGGCCAGCAGATCACCGGTTTCCAGATGGCCGGCGAATTGCTGGGCATGGATGCCATCGGCGCCGGGCACCACCTGTGCGAAGCCGTGGCACTGGAAGACAGCGAGGTCTGCGAGATTCCGTTTACGCGCCTGGAAGAATTGTTCCGCGACATGCCCACGCTGCTGCGCCAGTTCCATCGCATGATGAGCCTGGAAATTTCGCGCGAGCAACGCGTCATGCTGACCCTGGGCAGCATGACCGCGCAGCAGAAGATGGCGGCTTTCATGCTCAACCTGTCCTCGCGCTACGCCAGCCGCGGCTATTCCTCGACCCGCTTCCAGCTGCGCATGACGCGCGAGGAAATCGGCAACTACCTGGGCCTGGCCGTGGAATCCGTGAGCCGGCTGCTGACCAATTTCAAGAAAACCGGCGTCATCGAGGTCAACCATCGCGACGTCGAACTGTGCGACCTGCCGGCCCTGCGTGCCATCGCGCTGGGCAACGATCCCTGCGCCTGACCAGACCGGTAGCCTCCAGCCCCTTGCCGGGGCACGGGGGGCTGAGGTTAGAATGGCCGGATGACAGAACGACACTCTTCTACCTCTCCCTCCCTCCAGCGTTTCCTGCGCGCCCGCATGGCACGCGACCACCACCTCGGACTGCCGCTCACCACTGGCTTGATGGCCGCGCTGGCCACGGTGATGCTGTTCGCGCTGATCGCCTACGAAGTCAGCAGCAAGGGCGCGCTCACGCGACTGGATCAGCAACTGGCGGACTGGTTCAACCAGCACGCCTTCTCGCCGCTGACCGAACTGGTACTCGGCTATACGCATCTGCACGGGACCATCGGCGTGCTGGTCATGGGCGCACTGCTGCTGTGGCACATGGTCCGCAAGCAGCGCTGGGCCTGGGTCACCGACCTGCTGCTGGTGCTGCCCGGCGGCATGCTGTGCAATTTCACGCTCAAGCACATCTTCGCGCGCCTGCGTCCCAGCTTTGACGATCCCATCCTGGTGCTGCACAGCTACAGCTTTCCCAGCGGACACACCATCGGCGCCACCCTGCTCTACGCCATGCTGGCCGCCTACCTGCTCAACCAGCCGGGCGTGACCGCCGCCATCGGTGCGCGCCTGAAGACCGGCGAGCGCGGCGTGCAGGCCGCCGTCATCGGCGCAGCCCTGCTGCTGGTGGCGCTGACCGCGTTCAGCCGGGTCTACCTGGGCGCGCATTTCCTGAGCGACGTAGTGGGTGCGATGCTGCTGGGCACGGCCTGGTTCGCGCTGTGGACGACCGTGGTTTTCACATGGCAGCGGCACTATTACGCGCAGCCGCGCTCCAACGGGCTCTGAAACCACCTTCTTACTCGCCTGCGGATGACAGAACAAGACACGACCCAGGAATTGCCCGCCAGCCATGGCCACCCCGACGCAGCACGCCGCCCTGACGTGGTGGCTGCCATCAACGCCCGTGCCGGTGGCGGCCACGCCGAGGAACTGGCCGCCCACATCACCGAAGAGTTCGCCCGTCACGGCCTGCACGCCGTGGTGCATCTGGCGCGCAGCGGCGAAGACATGCTGCAGGCCGCACGCAATGCGGTGCGCGACAAGATCTCGGTGGTCGCCGTGGGCGGCGGCGATGGCAGCGTCAATGCCGTGGCCTCGACCCTGCTGGCCGATCCACACTGCGAGAGCGCGCTGGGGGTGTTGCCGCTGGGCACGCTGAATCACTTTGCCAAAGACCTCAACATCCCGCTGACGCTGGACGAGGCCATCGCCAACATCGCCACCGGGCGCAAGCTGCGGGTCGACAGCGGTGAGGTCAATGGCGCGCCCTTCATCAACAATTCCAGCCTGGGTCTCTATCCCGACATCGTGCGCGAGCGTGAAAAGCAGCAAGCACGCCTGGGCCGTGGAAAATGGCTGGCCTTCACCTGGGCCGCCATGGGCGCGCTGCGGCGCTATCCCTTCCTGCGCGTGCGGCTGTCCATCGACGGCAAGGAACACTGGCGGCGCACGCCCTTCGTCTTCATCGGCAACAACGAATACCTGATGAGCGGGCTGGACATCGGCAAGCGCTCCACCCTCACCGACGGCCAGCTGAGTCTGTACGTGTGCCACCGCACCGGCCGCCTGGGCCTGCTGCGACTGGCCCTGCATGCACTGTTCGGCCGCCTGCGTGAAGCACATGACTTCGATGTGCTGACCTGCAGCGAGATCCACATCGAGACGCACAAGAAACGCATGCGCGTGGCCACCGACGGCGAAGTCAACCTGATGCAGACACCGCTGCACTACCGCATCCGTCCGGCCTCATTGACGGTGATCGTGCCGCAGGTCGCAGATCCGCAAGCGCCCAGCACCAGCGAACCCGGCCTGCTCGACAAACTGCTGGGGGAGAACTGATGCGTACCCTCATCCATCTGTCGGACCTGCATTTCGGGCGCACCGATCCGGAGATCATCGAACCGTTGATCGCCCAGATCCACGAGCTCAAGCCGGACCTGGTGGTCGTTTCGGGCGACCTCACCCAACGCGCGCGCAGCATCCAGTTCAAGCAGGCCAGGGAGTTTCTCAATGCGCTGCCGCAGCCCCAGCTGGTGGTGCCGGGCAATCATGACGTTCCGCTCTTCAACGTGGCGGCGCGCCTGCTGCAGCCGCTGCGCAAGTACAAGCGTCACATCACGGCCGATCTGCAGCCGCGCTACGTGGACGAGGAAATCGCCGTGGTCGGCATCAATACGGCACGCTCCCTGACCATCCAGGATGGCCGCGTGAACGACAGACAGATCGAACACGCGCGGCGCGAACTGGCCGGCGTGGGCGATCACCTGGTCAAGATCATCGTCACCCATCATCCCTTCGACCTGCCACCCGGCCCGCAACATCACGGCTTGGTCGGCCAGGCGGTACCGGCCATGCGTGCCTTCGCGCTGTGCGGTGCCGACCTGCTGCTGGCGGGTCACGTGCATACCAGTTCGGCCGTAAGCAGCGCCGGGCGCTATCACATCCCCGGTTATTCGGCGCTGGTGGTGCAGGCAGGCACGGCCACCTCCACCCGTGGACGCGGCGAGAGCAATTCCTTCAACGTCTTGCAGGTGGAGGCGCACCAGATCGTGGTGCATCGCTTGGGCTGGGAGCCCGATGTGAAGAGTTTTGCGCTGGCCGCGTCGCAGACCTTCGTGCAACGCGGCAGCGAGTGGTTCGAGCAGACCGCCGATGGCCTGCTCAGTGAATGATCAGACCGTAGCGCGGCGCGCGCGGGAATAACGGATCACATCCACCAGCAGGAACAGCAGCAAACTGGCCCCCATCAGCGGCAGGCTCCAGCCCAGCAGCAGGGCCAGCAGCGCCAGCGTCAGGCGTTGCAGGGGGGGCAGGCGCATCACCGCCTGCGTCAACGGAGCCAGGCTGGCACCCGCCGCCGGGCGGCGTCGCCACCACATCACGTAGCCCAGCACGATGAGCCCGGTGAGGGCCACGCCGAAGAGGGCCATCAATATCTGATTCGCCACGCCGAACAGCACCCCCATGTGCGCATCCACGCCCCAGCGGATCAGCTTGGCGATCAGCGGAAAATCAGCGAAATCGGCCCGGCTGGTAATGGCCATGCGGTCGGCATCGATGGCCACCGTATCGACCTGGGTTGGCCAGGAGCGATCCACCTCCCGCACCACCCAAGCCTGCTGGGCCGAGCGCGGTGGGCGGATTTCGATCTCGGAGGAGTCGATGCCACCCGCGCGGGCGATCTGCTGCACCATGTCGAAACGGGCCGGATCGCTGGCCTCCGGCATGGGCATCTGCATGCCATGTGCGCCCATGTGATCGGCGTGTTCGCCCATGGACATGGCCGGGGCACCGGCCTGCAATTGCGTCGAGACCGAGGGCGTGATCCAGCCCAGCTGCGTGCGCATCTGGCTCACGCGCTCACCGGCCCAGCGTGACCAGGTCAGGCCGGTAGCCGAGAAAAACACCAGCCCCAACACGATCCACAGCCCTACGAGGGCATGCAGCCGGCGCGCGTTCATGGGACGCGGCGCACGCACCGTACTGCCAGCGCGGCGCTGGCGAGCGCGCCACCACAGCCACACCCCTCCCAAGGCCCCCAGCCACAGCCAGGAAGCGGCCAGTTCACTGTAGTTGCGGCCGACGTCGCCCAGCATCAGGTTGCGGTGCAGGTAATCCAGCGTGGTGCGCAAAGGCAGCACGCCGCTGGTGCCATAGACGATCAGGTCGCCCCTGACCTGCAGGCTGACCGGATCCACGAAGATGGCCCGGCTTTCCGAGTCGCCCAGGCCGGGCTGGGTGAACATGACGCGGGTATTCCATCCCTGCGCCTTGGCCGGGCGCACTGCGAACAGGCGCGCCTGCGGACCCAGGAAGGCCTGCGCGGCGGTCACCTGTTCGGCCAGCGGCCGGGCCTGGCCCCGGCTCTGGTTGGTGAGCTGCGAGGCGTAAAGATGCGATTCGATCTGCGGGGTGAGCACGTACAGCGTACCGGTCAGCGCCGCCACCAGGATGAAGGGGCCGACGAACAGGCCGATGTAGAAATGCAGGCGCAACAGCACGGCATGCAAGGCGGAGCGATGGGCATCGCCAGTACGAGCGGTCGTGCTGGCGGCGTTGGCGGTGCCATCGCCGGCGGGCTGGAAGGAGGTGGTCATGGCTGCGGGCGGGGAGCGCCGGAAACGGAAACAGGCTCGCGATTGTAGGCCGTACGGCGGTTCCTGCGAATGTGGCAATTTGTCGCAGCCCCAATGAAAAAGAGCCGACGGAACACTCTCCGTGCGGCTCTTCCTGCCCTGTGACCTGCGGCACCGTGGTAACGGCGCGCGGCGGGATCACATGGGATTTTCGTCGATCCAGTCGCCCGAAAAATCGAGGATGTAGGCGATCGCCTCGTCTTCGGTATCGAATTCATTGGTGGGCGCCTTGCGCTGGTAGCGCAGCTTGCCGCTGCCATCCTTGCCTTCGTGAATCACGAAGCAAGCCATGAATTTGCCGTTGTCGAGCTTCTTGATCTCCGGGATGACGGCGTTTCCCTTGTACGGGAAGATCTGGGACATGTGATGAAACCTCCTTGTTGCGAGGCGCCATGCTAGCACAAGCCGGACTTTCCTACCCGTGGACGGCTACTGGCAACCCCTCTTTCAGAAGCGTGACAAGCGTGGACACCGCACCCACTATTTGCAACACGGTTGCATTTATGAGATATTCGCAACTCAGTTGCATTTATCTCGAAAAATCTGTCATCAGTTTCGCTGATGGCATCGATTGCTCCTACACTCTTACGCTGATTTCACACTCGCCATGACCTCCCTCCAACGCCAGCCCGGCGACCGCCGGCTTCCCGTGACGGTGCTCTCCGGTTTCCTCGGTGCCGGCAAGACCACCCTGCTCAACCACATCCTGCACAACCGCGAAGGCCGGCGCGTAGCGGTGATCGTCAATGACATGTCGGAGGTCAACATCGATGCCGCGCTGGTGCGTGATGGCGGCGCGGATCTGTCGCGCACGGAAGAAAAACTGGTGGAAATGAGCAATGGCTGCATCTGCTGCACCCTGCGCGAAGACCTGCTGATGGAAGTACGCAAGCTGGCCCGCGAGCGCCGCTTCGACCAGTTGGTGATTGAATCGACCGGCATTTCCGAACCGCTGCCGGTGGCCGAGACGTTTACTTTTACCGATGAAGAGGGGGCCAGCCTGGCCGATGTGGCGCGGCTGGACACCATGGTCACGGTGGTGGACGCCTTCAATTTCCTGAAGGACTACAGCTCCCAGGACAGCCTGCAGGAACGCGGCGAATCCATGGGCGTGGAAGACAGCCGTACCGTGGTCGACCTGCTGATCGAGCAGATCGAGTTCTGCGACGTGATCGTGCTCAACAAGCTGGACCTGGTCTCGCCGCTTGACCTGGAGCGCCTGCACGCCATCCTGCACAAGCTCAATCCGCGTGCGCGCATCGTCACGTCGGAGTTTGGCAAGGTCGCGCTGGACCAGGTCCTCAACACCGGCCTGTTCGATTTCGAACAAGCCAGCCAGGCCCCCGGCTGGCTGCAGGAACTGCGTGGCGAGCACGTCCCGGAGACCGAACAGTACGGCATCACCAGCTTTGCCTGGCGCGCGCGTCGGCCCATGCATCCGCAGCGCTTCCACGATCTGGTCAACAGCGAATGGCCGGGCGTGGTGCGCTCCAAGGGTTTCTTCTGGCTCGCCACCCGCCCGGCGCATGCGGGGTCGTGGTCGCAGGCCGGTGCCGTCTGCCGCCACGGGCTGGCCGGCAAATGGTGGGCCGCCGTGCCGCGCGAGAAGTGGCCGCAGGATCAGGAGTCCATCGATTTCATCCTCGAACAATGGGATGACAACGTCGGCGATGCGCGCCAGGAACTGGTGCTCATCGGCATGGAGATGGATCAGGCTACATTGACGGCCAAACTGGAAGCCTGCCTGCTGACCGATGCCGAGATGGCGCAAGGTCCGATGGGCTGGGCGCGCATGGCCGATCCCTTCCCCGGCTGGGAGTGAGCTGCATGCCCCTCATCAGCAAGCGCACTACCCTGCCCGACGTCGCCCGCGATGAACCCGCCAGCATCGCCCTGCCCCTGCAATGGGTAGGCATGTGCGGCATCGCCCTGCCGCTGCGGCTGGCAGACGGCACGCAACTCCCGGCCAGCGCCGAAGTGGCGGTGGACCTGCCTGATCCGCAGGCCAAGGGCATCCACATGTCGCGGCTGTACCTGCTGCTGGATGCCTTCGCAAGCAGATCGCGCCTCACGCCCACAGCCGTGCATGAACTGCTGCGCCAGATGCGCGAGAGTCACGCCGATTGCCAGTCACGCGCCGCCTTGCTGCGGCTGGATTTCGCCTTGCTGCAGCAGCGGGCCGCGCTGGTCACGCCGGATCTGGCTGGATGGAAAAGCTATCCGGTCACGCTGACGGCGCAATTGCGCGATTCCACGCTGGAGATCCGCTTGCAGGTGCGCATCGCCTATTCCTCCACCTGCCCCTGCTCGGCCGCCCTGTCGCGACAGGCCCTGCAGGATGCCTTTGCCGCCGACTTCGCGCAGCAGCAGGCCATCGGCCGCGATGCCGCGCTGGGCTGGCTCGCGCGCAACGCCAGTCTGGCCACGCCGCACAGCCAGCGTAGTGAGGCCGAACTGAATATCGCAGTCAGCGGCGATGCCGCACAGTTTCCGCTGCTGCAATTGATCGATACCGCCGAAGCCGCACTGGGCACGGCCGTGCAGACAGCCGTGCGGCGCGCGGATGAGCAGGCCTTTGCGCTGGCCAATGGGGCCAACCTGATGTATGTGGAAGATGCTGCGCGCCGACTGCGGCAAGCACTGGAAGCGCGCTTTGCTGCCTGCTCCATCCGCGTGTCGCACTTCGAAAGCCTGCATGCGCATGATGCCGTGGCGACTGCCATGACGCCTGGCTGGCAGGAGCTGCTGCGCTGATCCCGGCAGCGGCGATTGGCAGCGCCGCCCGAACCGGGGTATCGTTGCCCTTTCTGCTTCCCGTGTGTGCCACCTCCCGATGACGTCCGATTCCACTCCCTCTTCCCTGCGCAGGCTGCAATATGCGGCCTTCACGCCCGGCCCGCGCCTGCTGATCCTCGGTGCCGTGCACGGCAATGAAACCTGCGGCACCCAGGCCATCACCCGCCTGCAGCGTGAACTCGACAGCGGGCAACTGCGCCTGCAGCGCGGTCTGCTGACGCTGGTGCCGGTGACCAATCCGCTGGCCTATGAAAAACAGCAACGCCAGGGTGACCGCAACCTGAACCGCAACCTGCGCCCGCATCCGGCCCCCGCCAACTTCGAGGACCAGCTCTGCAACGTGCTCTGCCCATGGATCGATGAACACGAGATCCTGCTCGACCTGCATTCCTTCCATACCGGCGGCATGCCCTTTGCCATGCTCGGCCCGGAAGACAATGCCGGCGACGTCGAACCCTTTGCGCATGCCGCCGCCGAAGCACGCATGGTTGCGCACCTGGGCTGCCAGCGCGTGGTGGAAGGATGGATGGGGGCCTATGTGCGCGGGGTCGAACGCCGCCGCCAGCAAGGCCATGCGGTTTCGCCCGACCTGCTGGACCGGCAATATGGCGTGGGCGCCACCGAATACGCGCGCAGCAAGGGCTTATACGGCGTGACCCTGGAATGCGGCCAGCATGATGATCCGCAAGCGCCGGAAGTCGCCTATCGCGCCATCCTTCAGACGCTGGTGCTGCACGGCATGATCGATGCGCCCCTGCAGCCGCCGGTGGCGGAGATCCAGCTGATCCGCCTGGTGGACGTGATCGACATGGAGCATGCGGGAGACAGCTTCACCCGGGAATGGTCCAGTTTCGACCGCGTGCAGCAGGGTGAAGTGATCGGCCACCGGCACGACGGCCAGGCAGTGCTGGCCCCGGGCGACGGCTACATCGTCTTCCCCAATCCGCGCGCCTTGCCGGGCAATGAATGGTTCTATTTCGGGGTCGACAGCCAGCGTCGGCTGTGACGCCGCAAGCGCTTCAGCAATCCAGTGCGTAGAAGCGGGTATCGACCACCATCACCGGGAAGGCAGGCGGCAGCGTGCTCTTCTCGATGAGCCGGAAACCGTTTTTCTCGTAGAAACGATGCGCCGCCAGGAACTTGTCCGTGGTGCCCAGGAAAATCTGGCGCACGCCCTGCGCACGCGCCCAGGCGATGGCCCCTTCCAGCAGGCGCGCGGCGGTGCCGTGCTCCTTGCCGCGATGGCTGGCCGCCACGAACATCTTGCGCAGCGCCACCTGGGCGTTGCCGATATCGAGCAGGGAAATGGTGCCGACCACCTTGCCGCCATCAACCGCCACCCAGAAATTGCCGTGGCCCTTCTGGTAGAAACCGGCAATATCCTTCAGGTCGGGCTGCCCTTCCAGCGTGATGGGAATACCGAACTCTTCCTGCTGGATGGGCAGGATGACCTCGACCACGCCCTTTGCGTGTTCCGGGCGATAGACTTGAATCTCGATCATGGCAATTCTTTATAAATGATTTATAACGTTATTTAAGTTCATTTCCGGGCGTCAGCTCCCAGCAGCGGGGGCTGTGGGCGAAACCGATATGACTGTAGTAGTCAGTGGCATCGGGGGCGGCCAGCAAACGCAGGCGACAGCGTGGACCGAGGCGGCTGCGGGCGGCGCGGATCAGTTCCTTGCCGATGCCCCGGCGCTGGTACTGTTCATCGACGGCCAGCTCCGACATGTAGCAGGCATAGACGAAATCGGTGACGCAGCGCGCCACACCGACCAGCAGTTCGCCGTCCCAGGCGGTCGCGATCAGGCTGGCATGAGTGACCATGGCCTCCATGCATTCGCGGTCGTCGAGCGGACGGCGCGGGCCCAGCGAAGTACGGGAAAGAATGTCGATGAACTGATCGGCGGTCAGGCGAAGGTCGGTACGGTAGACGATGGACATGGGCGCAGGCGGACGTGACGACGAAGCCGGTCACGTTAACACAAAACGCCGCAGGGCATGCAGCGCTGCGGCGTCCGTTGTGCTTCGCGAAGACCGGCGGATCAGTCGGGCCGGGCGTAGACCTTGTGCGATACGGGCTTGACGCTGGCATCGACCCGCACCAGCACCATTTCGCCGGAGGCCACGCTTTCACCGGTCCAGCGTCCGATGTTCACGTCATGCGTGACCAGGATCAGCGCCCGGCTGCCCTTGCCCGGCAAGGCCGTGCGCAGGTACTGCTCCAGCCGCTGGTTGGCGGTCTCGCCCTGGGCCGCGTCATTGAAGAAGGAGGCCAGGCCATCCTGCACCTCGGGCGTACCGAAACCTAGCAAGCTGGCGGTCTCCTTGGTGCGGCACCATGGGCTGCTGGCGACGATGGCGCGGCTGATGCCCTGCTGCCGCAGCCAGTTGCCGATCTTGCGCGCCTGTTCGCGGCCTTCATCGTTGAGATTGCGTTGCGTGGCGCAGTCATTGAGCGTGAACCCTGCGGGATCGCCGATGCCCGGCGCACGTGCGTGGCGCATGATCAGGACATGATCGGGCTGGGACAATTTGTCCGACAGTTCGGAAGCCCCCGCCGCAACGGGCAGGTAGGACAACGCCAGCAGGGTGAACAGAAACGCGGCAATACGTGATGACATGGAAAGCCTCGACGGGATCGAATGGATCAAATGGATCACGTGGATCACGTGGATCAAGGCTGCCAGTCTAGCCCAAGGCCATCGCACCACGCCCGCTCCGACGCCGCATTTGCCGCGTCAAAAACAGGTCATGGTGCAGAAAACGTCAGGCCCTGTGCCGATTCATTCAAGAGGAAATTGCATCATGACCACCCCCGCCGCCCTGCATGACACCGTGCTTCACTACATCCACGATCCGCTGTGCGGCTGGTGCTACGGTGCCGCGCCGCTGGTGGCGGCGGCCCGCGCAGTGCTGCCGGTGCAGGCGCACGGCGGCGGCATGATGGCCGGCCGCAACCGTCGACGCGTGGATGCGCAGTTGCGCGATTACGTGATGCCGCACGATCAGCGCATCGCGCAGATGACCGGACAGGCGTTTGGCGAACCCTACTTCAATGGCTTGCTGCGCGATACCGAAGCGGTCTTCGACTCGGCCCCGCCGATTGCGGCCGTGCTGGCGGTACAGGCGCTCAAGGGCGACGCCGCAGGACTGGACATGCTGGCAGCGATCCAGCGTGCGCATTACCAGCAAGGGCGGCGCATCTCGGAAGTGGCGACGCTGACTGAGCTGGCGCAGGCGCTGGGCATCGAACCCGCTGCCTTCACTACCGAATTGGAGCGGGTCGAACAGGACGAACTGGCCAATCACATCGAGGCCAGCCGTGAACTGCTCAACTATGTAGGCGGACGCGGCTTCCCGACCTTCGTGCTGCAGCGGGGCGATACGCTGGAAGTGCTCGATACCGGGCGGTGGCTGGGGCAGCCGGAAGAGTGGGCGAGTTATCTGCGTGAAGAAACGGCCTCGTCAGGCTCAGCCGTTGCGGTGGCCGACAACGGGCTGGCGCAATGTGATCTGCAGACCGGCCGCTGCGACTGACCCGGCGTTCGTCCAACGCTCCGACAAAATCTGCCGCGCACAAGCCTGCGCGGCAGGCACCTTCTGTCTCTCCTCTCCCACTCCTCTGGTTGCCGATCCGCCATATCATGGCGCAATCGCACCTTCCTTCTCCCCGTCCAATCTTGTCTTGGCGCACATCCCTGCTTCACGCAGCCCATCCATTCGGCGGTTTTTCTGAAGACTGCCGTTAAGTTTTCGGTGCTAATCAAACAAGCGCGTTTGCTCTACAGTGTGCGGTTTTCCCGAGGAAGGCGGCCGGCCCGCCGGGAAAAGAACAGCATCGCTTGTCCTCATCCTTAGTTCACGGCGGGCGGCGTTCCCACGGGAATCGCCCAACTCCACTGAATCAAGATCCGCACTTCCCGACGTTGCCTGTGGCATCAGAACGCCACATGGTCCACCCTTGCCTGCATCGGGGTGGCGTCGGGAATGCATGACGAATAACAGCAAGTATTCACTGGAGTGTGTATGGATTTCACCCGTCTGACGGTTTCTTCGCGCCTCAAGTTCGGCTTTGGTGGCGTGCTCGTGCTCATGCTTCTGATTGTCGGCATCTCCCTGAAAAAACTGGACGAGGTGAACCAGCAACTGCTGTCAATCACCGAAGTCAACAATGTGGAGATCCTGCATCTCTCGACCATGCGTGCCGCGGCCTATGAGCAGTCGCTGGCCTCGCGCGGGATCGGACTGGCGACGACCCCGGAAGACCTTAAACTCAACGCCGACAATCTGCAACGACAGCTCACCGTCTATGCGCAAGCGGAAGCCGCACTGGCCAAGCTCTTTGCAGAATTGGAAGAAACCACGGAGACCGAAAAGAAATCCATCGTGTTGATCCAGAAGATGAGCAAGGAAATCCTGCCCGTCGTCTCTGGCCTGATTGAGTTGGCCAAGGCGCAAAGAAGTGAAGAAATCAAGCCTGTACTGGACGGTCCGCTGGGCAAGATGCAGGCAGAACGCCGCAAGGCACTGGCCGAGCTGTCCGCGTTCGAGGACAAGCTCAATGACGATGCCAAGAACGAGGCGCTGGCCGTCTATGCGACAGCGCGCAAGTTGCTCATCGCACTGGGCGTGCTGGCACTGGCCAGCGGCCTGATCGCCGCCGTGCTCATCACCCGCAGCGTGCTGCGTCAGCTGGGTGGAGAACCGGCAGTGGCCTCGACGCTGGCGGCGCGGATCGCGCAAGGCGACTTGCGCAGCGAGGTGGATGCAGACAGCCGTCTTCCCAACAGCCTGATGATGTCGATGAAGAGCATGAACGCAGGCTTGCGCGAGATCGTGCGCGAAGTCCGCTCCGGCACGGATGCCATTGCGACGGCCAGCAGCCAGATCGCTGCGGGCAATCTCGATCTTTCCTCGCGCACCGAAGAGCAAGCCAGCTCGTTGGAAGAAACGGCCTCGGCCATGGAACAGCTGACGGCGACGGTGCAACAGAACGCCGACAGCGCCGGCGAGGCCAACCGGCTTGCCACCGCAGCCTCGGTGGTGGCCGGCGAGAGCGGGCAGCTGGTCAAGGATGTGGTGATGACGATGGCGGCCATCGAGGACTCGTCCAAAAAAATCGTGGACATCATCAGCGTCATCGACGGCATTTCCTTCCAGACCAACATCCTCGCCCTGAATGCGGCCGTGGAGGCAGCGCGCGCGGGCGAGCAGGGTCGTGGCTTCGCGGTGGTGGCGTCGGAAGTGCGCAGCCTCGCGCAACGCAGTTCGTTGGCGGCCAAGGAGATCAAGACGCTCATCGACGACTCGGTGGACAAGGTCGCCAGCGGCAGTGCGCTGGTCAACCGGGCGGGAGAGAGCATGAGCAATGTTGTCTCCAGCGTCGACCGGGTGGTGTCGGTGATCGGGGCCATCAGCGATTCCAGCGCCGAGCAGAGCAAGGGGATCCACGAGATCAACCATGCGATCTCGCAAATGGATCAGGTCACGCAACAGAATGCGGCGCTGGTGGAACAGGCCGCAGCGGCGTCGCAGGCGCTGCAGGCGCAGGCGCGGCGGCTCAGTGGTGTGGTGGAAGTGTTTGCGATTGCCTGATGGTCGTCACAGCTGACACGGTACGCCAAGCGCACGCAATGCAGCCCGTGTAGCAGTCACATCCACGTGATGAATGCCCTGCCATCCCAGCGCCCGGCACCCATCGATATTCTTTTGCACATCATCGATGAAGACCAGCTCTTCGGGCTTGAGGCCCGGCAGGTGACGTGCATAGCGCTCCAATGCGATCTGGTAGATGCGCGGCTCGGGCTTGATGCAGCGTTCCTCGCCTGAGACCACGATATCGCGAAACAGCTGCATGAAATCGTGGTGGTCGCGCGCATGCGGATAGGTTTCCGACGACCAGTTGGTGAGGCCGAATACCGGCACCTGCTGTGCATGCAGTTCGCGCAAGAGCGCCACGCCCTCCGGCAACGGGCCGCGCAGCATCTCGGTCCAGCGACCGTAGAAGGCACGGATCAGCGCTTCGTATTCGGGATGCTGCCGGACCAGATCCGCCGTCCCTTCCGCCAGCGTGCGGCCACCGTCCTGCTGTACGTTCCAGTCGGGCGAACAGATGTGCGTGAGGAAATGGTTGCGCTGCTGCTCGTCGGCGATCAGCTGCTGATACAGGTGCTGCGGGTTCCAGTCGAAGAGCACGCCGCCGAAATCGAAGACGACGGCGCGGATGGGGCTTGGTGCAGAAAACGTCATAGTGAAAATCCTTGGCAACGGCCAGAAATGTGATGTCAAAACTCCCCTGGAACCATCAGGTCTTCGGGCAAGGGGCCCGGTACGGCAGCCAGCAATTGCTTGGGAATGAATTCCACCAAGTGCCTTTCATCAGCGGCCAGACAATCGTAAGCAAGGATGAACTGCGCCACATGCGCAAGATAATCATGAACCAGCCCGCGATAAGGTTCGCTGACTCGCTCCGGTGTGCTCCTGCCGAGTTGCTCGTACGCCCGCTGCAGGAATAAAGGAATGACGCAGTAATTCTTGCTCAGGTAGAGCGCCGTGACCTGATTCACGTGGCACACCAGCGGGTACGTCGCGCTGGACATGCGGTAGCACTGATCGGGCACCAGGCGTGGCGAATTGAGATAGTGCTGAAACTGCTTGATCGTTCGGCGAGCCTCTTTGGCTCCTTCATTCAGCGTTGGCATGAGGCAGGGTCTGCGAAAATGGATGGCCGTCATCTTATCGAAAATCCCCGGCAAGGTAAGCACCGGCTTCCAAAACATCTCTCACTGCGCCTGCAGTAGTGATGAATCAGCATCTGGACAGGGAGAGTGCCCGGGCAATGAAGGCTGCTTTGGCCTGCCGATAAGCCTGCATGGGTTGTCCATCCCATTGCCTCTTGAGCTGATTGTAATCAGCTCTGAGCGCCGCATCTTTCCTGAGCAGACAGAGGAAGGCATCGAACATGTCGTAAGCGCTGTCGCGGACGATCAGTTGCAGCGCAAGATCCACGGAAGACGCCACTTTGTATCCCTGAATACAGTCGTCAGATAGCTGATCGGGATTGCGGGCGAAATGCTTGTCGAGCGTGGTCCTCGCCTCCTCGAACTTGTCCGCCGTCACCTTGACGGCAAAATCCAGATCCTGCTTTCCAATCACGCCTGGCACCGCTGTACTGCCGACTTCGCGCACCTCGGCATCGGGGAGCCATTGCCGAAGCCAACGCACGATGCGCACGCGTTCGCGCCGCAGGCCGCGCAGGTCCGGGGCTTGAAGACGAAAGACAGCGTCCTCTTCAGCCGTGGCCCGCACCTCCTGCACAAGATTGAATGCTTCATCCAAAATCTGTATCGCAGCAAACCCTTCCGCCAGCAACGGCGGCTCGAAAAGATGGAAGACGTTGGCAATCGCGTCATCCGGTATCACTTCGTCCTTGGGGCGATTCGCATTGCGGGCCAGCGCAGTAGCGAGGCTGACGCGCACCCATACCGCCGAAACAGGTACGCCGGCCGCCTGCGCCATACCGATCACGCGCGCACGGCGCTGCGCGGTGGCAAACGTGGCGTCGACATGAATGCACTGCTGCGGCGATGCGAGCCGTCTGCCGACCCACGTTGATTTTCCCGAGCCCTGAACGCCTATCACCATGACGAGCTCGCGGGGTGCTGCCTTGAGCGACTCTGCCAGCTCGCTGTACAGGCGCTCCCAGGCAGCGGCATTGCGTTCCATCGTGAAATGGCGCCCGGCCTCGGTCTGCAGGTAATGATCGGGATTGAAGTGCCGCCGGTCCGCCGGATTGATCAGGGAATGCAGGACATGATCCCGCCATTGGCCATCAATCTTCAGATAGTCACGCGCACGCCCTTCCTGCTGGAATCCCAGGCGCTGCAGCAGGGCCTGACTGCGCCTGTTCTCGGTGCGCGTGTTGGCCATGATGCGATGCAGGCCAAGCTGCGAAAAGACATGGCCGATGGCCTGCGACAACGCTTCCTGCATCAGGCCCAGGCCTTGCGCTGCGTGATCGAGTGAAAAGCCGAGATGGCAGGCCTGGAACGGGCCGCGGACGATATTGGTGAATCCGCACTCGCCCACCATGGCACCGGTCGCGTTGTCGCGCAGGACCAGGTGCAATGCGTGTCCGGCGTCCATTGCGCAGGCCATGTCGTGGATACGTTTTTCCATGCTGTCCAGGGTAAAGAAGCTGCCGGATCTTTCCGGCTCCCACGGTTTCAGGTGGAGTCTGTTGCGCTCATAGTAGGCAAGCAATTCGGGCGCATCCTGATGCGACGGTGAACTCAGGGTCAGGCGAGATGTCCGGAGCATGATCGCGGTGTCCATTCAAGCCGTCTCCTGGTCCGTGGCGCGCGCCTGCAACGCTTCCACCAAATAATCGATGAGCACCCGCATCTTGGGCGCGATATGGCGAGAAGCCGGAAAGAGCAAATAGGCCACGCCCTGATAGTTGCTATCGACAGTCCACTCCGGCAAAAGCCGGACGACACGCCCGGCCGCCAGGGACTCCCTGGCCACGAAATCCGGCACGCACCCCACGCCCAGGCCCGCTTCAATGGCCGCCAGCCGCATTTCGCTGTGATTGACTGCACATCGTCCAGTCACGATGATCTCTGCCGCCTGGGTGCCGGAAAGGAAACGCCAGCGATTATCGCGTTCCTCCTCCCCCAGCGTGAGGCAACTATGGCTCATCAGGTCTTCCGGGTGATGGATCGCGCCACGGCTTGCAAGATAATCCGGGCTCGCCAGCAGGCACTGGCTGACCGGCAGCAATGGCCGCGCCACCATGCCTGGCGGCGGCGTATCGGTCAGGCGGATGACCAGGTCGACGCCTTCACGCAGCGGATCGACCAGCCGGTCCACCACCATCAGGTGCACATCCACGTCCGGATAGCGGGCCAGGAATTGCAGCAGCACCGGCTGCAGCAGATGGCGGGAGACGGCCTTGGGGGCGCTCATCCTGACCAGCCCCTTGGGCGCGCCAGCATGGCCTTCAGCCGCCTGCAAGGTGGCACGTGCGGCGGCCACCATCTTGCGTCCGTGCTCCAGCACGTCCAGTCCGGCTTCGGTCAGGCGCAGCTGTCGCGTGGTGCGCTGGAACAGCGCCACGCCCATCATCTTTTCCAGACGGGCCACCTGGCGGCTCACGGCCGAGGGCGTCATGCCCTGCTGGCGCGCAGCGGCCGAAAAGCTGCCGGCGTCCACCACTTGCACGAACGTGACCAGCTCATGCAGTACCTCGGCCAACTCATTTGTTCTCATGCGGCACAACTCCTGTTCTTCGTTCCCGGCTAGTCAGGTCTCATCGGTCCCAAGACAATACACCAGCTCCGCCCAACACCACGATGAGACCTCATGAACAAGACCTCCCTGCTGCACGCCCCCGCCCGGCCGGCAACCCTGCTGCGACTCCATCCTGTTGAATGGGCGCTGCTGCTGGTCGCCGTGATCTGGGGCGGAAGCTACAGCGCCGCGAAAACCGCCACGGAGCAGTTGCCGGTACTGCAGTTCCTGGTGCTGCGGTTTGGCCTGACGTTTCTCCTGCTGGTCCCCGCCTTGCGCAGCATCACTTCCGTCCCCGCGTGGAAAAGATCGCTGGCAGGGGCGCTCGTGTTGGGTATGGTCCTGCTGGCCATCTTCATCTGCGAGACTGTCGGCGTCTCGTTGACGACGGCCTCCAATGCCGCCTTCCTGATCAGCCTGTGCGTCGTCTTCACACCGTGGTGCGAGTGGCTGCTGCTGGGCCAGCGGCCAGAGCGTTCGGCGCTGATTGCGTGCGCATTGTCGTTTGTGGGCGCTGCCTTGCTGGCATTCCAGGACGGCATCACGCTCTCGCACCTGAGCTGGGGCGATGCGCTGATGGTAGTGGCCGCGCTCCTGCGTGGTGTGATGGTGTGCCTGACACGTCGCCAGGGCCTGCGGTTCGGCTTGCCCGCACTCACGCTGACGGCGGCGCAGATGGGTGTCATGACGGCGGGATCGCTGGTACTCATGACGGTGCTGCCGGGTCAGCGCTGGATGCCCCTTCCGGCCAGCGCCTCCTTCTGGTGGGCGATGGCGTTTCTGGTCTTGCTGTGTACCATCGTGGCCTTCTTCGTACAGAACCATGCGGCCGCACGCACCAGTGCGTCACGGGTGGCCCTGCTGATGGGCAGCGAGCCGCTGTGGGGGGCGCTCATCGCGGTGGTGTGGATGAAGGAACAGATGTCCCTGCAGGGCTGGATGGGTGGCTTGCTGATCGTGGGGGCCACGGGGTGGGTGCTGCGGCCGCGTACCCATTCCACCTAGCGCAGCCTACAAGCCCCGCAAAAAATCAAACAACTCCGGCACATCCGCATACCCCACATTGAAGCGGAAGCTGGTCTTGTGCGGTGCCGACAGATGGAAGAAATCCCCCGGTGCCAGCCAGATGCCCTTCTGCCGCGCCCGGTCCGCGATCTCGCGCGCTGACAGTTCGCAGCCCTCGATGGTGGCCCAGCTGAACATGCCGCCGCGCGCCGCCGTGAAGGGCGTCAGGCCCACCTCGGTGAGCTTGGCATTCAGGGTGGACTGGGCATTGAGCAAGGTCGCATTGAGCGTCTGCACATGGCGCCGGTGATGCCCTTCGGTGAGCACGTTGTGCACCAGCCGCTCGTTGATCTCCGAATTGGTCAGCGTCAAGACCATCTTGGTATGCACGATCTGCCGCGCCAGTTCGCGCTGGCAGGCGATGTAGCCCACCCGTAGCGAAGGGGCGATGGTCTTGGAATAACTGCCCACGTAGATCACGCGCTGCAGTCCATCCAGGGCAGCCAGCATGGGATCGGTGGCCTGCCCCAGTTCGCGGAAGATGTCGTCCTCCACCACCCAGAAACCATAGCGCTCGGCCGTCTGCAGCACGCGCATGGCGCAGGCCGGCGTGTAGGACGTGCCGGTCGGGTTTTGCAGCACGCTGGTGGTGAAGAACATCTTGGGATGATGCTGGCGCGCCAGCGTCTCCAGCATGTCCGTGTCCACCCCGCCAGGCGTACGCGGCACGCCGATCACGTTCAAGCCCGCCAGGCGCAGCATCGCAATCAGGTTGCAATAGCCGGGATCATCGATCATCACCGTATCGCCCGGCTGGGTCATGGTGCGGATGATCAGGTCCAGCGCCTGCGTGGCCCCGTGCGTGGTCAGCACCTGCTCGATGCCCAGCTCCAGCGCCCAATGGCCTAGGAACTGCGTGATGAGCTGGCGCAGCGGGGCGTAGCCATAGGGATGGCCATAGCCGACCTGCTGCGCACCAGGAGAGCGGATGATGCGGCGCTCGGCCTGGTGCAGGCCTTCGTCGTTGAGCCACTTGCCGGGCAACCAGCCGCAACCGGCCTTGATGGGCACGCGCTCATCGGCAAACATTTCCGAGAGCAGCCACGCCGAATCAATCACCGGCTCGGGCGGCACGAACACCGCACGCGCCCCGGATTGCCCGGCCCGCGCGGCCACGAAGAACCCCGCCCCGCGCCGGGCCTGCAGCATGCCGCGCGCCACCAGCTGCTCATAGGCCTCCACCACGGTGGAAGAGCCGATGTCGTGATGCTGCGCGAATTGGCGCACCGAAGGCAAGCGCTCGCCGGAGCGCAATTCGCCGGACTCGATCAGCCCAGCCAGGCCATCGGTCACCTGCTCCACCAGGCGGGCGGCTGTCTTGCGTTTCAAATCCAGTTGCAGCGGCGCGCTGGCGGGCTTGGCCATGTCGTTCTTTCTCAGAGTGTATCGGGCGGACCGGCGAGTGCATTGCTCCCATCCCCCAAAGTGTAAGCAGAAATCCTGAACTGTATTGGTCACTGTCATGCTGCGTCCGAACTACCCGAATCAGGCCGCATCCCCTATGGATACAGGGATACTCAAGAACCAGCCAGCGTGAGCGAAGCACACGCTTCTCACCGGACGGAGCAATACAGTTTGCCCCACAGACCAATACAGTTTCCAGCGAAAATCAAAAGTGTAGCTAACAATACGGGCGCTGTCTGGCAATAATCAAGCACTCCCGATTTTTTCCAGAAATTTCCCTTTTTCACGGTGCCTGCCATGTCCAGCCAAGACCAAACGCATCCCTCCGGCCTGTCGGCCTACTGGATGCCCTTCACTGCCAACCGCAACTTCAAGGCCGCGCCGCGCATGCTGGTGTCCGCCGAAGGCATGCACTACCGCGACGATGCCGGCAACAGCATCCTGGACGGCACTGCGGGCCTGTGGTGCGTGCCGCTGGGCCACGCCCATCCCAAGATCGTGTCGGCCGTGCAGAAGTCCGTGGCCACGCTGGACTACGCGCCCTCCTTCCAGCTCGGCCACCCGAGCGCCTTCGAACTGGCCGAGCGCCTCAAGGCCTATACCGGCAACCGCTTCGCCAACGTGTTCTACACCGGCTCCGGCTCGGAAGCGGTCGATACGGCGCTGAAAATCGCCCTGGCCTATCACCGCGCCAAAGGCAACGCTACCCGCACCCGCCTGATCGGCCGCGAGCGCGGCTATCACGGCGTGGGCTTCGGCGGCATGTCGGTGGGCGGCATCGGCGGCAACCGCAAGACCTTCAGCACCGCGCTGCTGCCGGGCGTGGACCACCTGCCGCATACCCACAACCTGGAAAAGAACGCCTTCACCAAGGGCGAGCCGGAATACGGCGCGCACCTGGCCGATGAGCTGGAACGCCTGGTCACCCTGCACGACGCTTCCAACATCGCCGCCGTGATCGTGGAACCGGTGGCCGGCTCCACCGGCGTGCTGATCCCGCCCAAGGGCTACCTGAAGCGCCTGCGCGAAATCTGCACCAAGCACGGCATCCTGTTGATCTTCGATGAAGTCATCACCGGCTTCGGCCGCCTGGGGACGCCCTTTGCGTCCGACTACTTCGATGTGGAACCGGATATCTTCACCACCGCCAAGGGCCTCACCAATGGCGTGGTGCCGATGGGCGCGGTGTTCGTCAAGAAGGAAATCCACGACGCCTTCATGAATGGCCCGGACGGTATCGAACTCTTCCACGGCTACACCTACTCCGGCCACCCGCTGGCCTGCGCGGCCGGCCTGGCCTCGCTGGAAGTGTTCCAGACCGAAGGCGTGCTGGAAAATGCGCAAGCCGTCTCGGACTATTTCCAGGAAGCGGCGCATGCCCTGCGCGGCCTGCCGCACGTGATCGACGTGCGCACCATCGGCCTCATCGCCGGCATCGAGCTGTCCTCCATTCCCGGCCGCGTCGGTGCCCGTGCCTATGACGCTTTCGTGCGTGCCTTCAATGACGGCATCCTGATTCGCGTCACCGGCGACATCATCGCCCTGTCGCCGCCGCTGATCATCAACAAGCAGCAGATCGACGAACTGTTCGGCAAGCTGGCGGCCATCCTCAAGACCCTGGCCTGATCCCCTTCACCCAAGCAATGACGCAAGAAAGATTCATGGAAAAGATTGCACACTACATCGGCGGCAAGCGCGTCGATACCCAAAGCGGGCGCTACGCCGATGTCTTCAACCCGGCCCAGGGCGTGCCGGTGGCGCAGGTTGCGCTGGGCACCGCCGACGAGGTCGATGCGGCGGTGAAGGCGGGTGTGGCCGCCTTCCCGGCCTGGTCCAACACCCCGCC
>NZ_DBIC01000084.1:0-23025 GCF_002296545.1 Herbaspirillum sp. UBA812
CCCAGCTCGTCGTTGACGTCCTTCAGGCCGTTGAGATCGGCCACGATCACACTGACCGGGAAGGGACCCTTGCGCTCCAGGCGGTTGAGTTCGTCGACCATGTAGGCACGGTTGTGCAGCTTGGTCAGTTCATCGTGCTTGCCGAGGAATTCCAGATAGGCTTCGGCCTTCTTGCGGGCGGTGATGTCGGTGAGCGCCACCAGCACCAGGTCCCAGTTTTTCTCGTGACCGGGGAAGACAGAAAACTGCAGATGGACGTGAAGGGTTTCACCGGTCAGCGAGTAGTTCACTACCTCACGGTGGTGCAGCAGGTTGCCGTTCCACAGCTCGATCAACTGTTCATTGAAATGCGGACGCATGTCGTCGCGGAACACGTCGGACAGCCGCGAGAGCAGGGTGGCCTTGTCCGGGGCAGCGAACATGGACAGTGTCTGCAGGTTCACATCGATGACGCGGATTTCCTGCATGCAGCGCTCCACGAATTCCGGATGCACATCCGTGAAGGTGCGGAAATCGGTGATGCCGATGCGGTGCAGGTCGTCGAAGAGGCGCTTGACCGCGCTGAAATCTTCCACCCACAAGGAAATGGGTGAATATTCGAACAGGCCACGCGCGTAGTTTTCGCTGCGGGAAAGCTTCTTGCGGGCAGTTTCGCGCTCGGTGACGTTCTCGATGGCCAGCAGCACGTAATCCCAGCTCTCTTCGCTGCCGGGCATGATGCGCCCGGACAGCTGGATGTCCAGCCGCTTGCCGCCCAGGGTGTAGTTGACGGTATAGCTGGAGAAGGTGGTGCCGCCATTCCACAGCTGCACCATCTCATCGATGAAGGTGTCGAGCATGTCATCCCGGAAGATCTTGTCCAGGTTGGCCACCAGGTGCGCCAGGTCGCGCGCTTCATACCATTCCAGGGTGCGCCGGTTGACGTCGACCACGCGGATCTGCATGGCACAGGCCTGGGCGCGGCTGGGGTCCACGGTCAGATAGCTGCGCAGGTCGGTCACGCCGTCGGCGCGCCACTGGTCGAACAGGCGCTTCAGGCCGCTGTAGTCCTCTTTCCATAAGGAAACGGGCGTCAGGTCGAAGGTCTCTTGTTCGGAAAGGGCCGGGATGGAAGCCGGAACGGAGCGGGCGAGGGAGGATTCGTTCTGCATGACACTTCATCTTTTGCTGATGATGAAGTGTAATAGTTTTATGGAAACTCCTGCAGCTCTTCCATCGCCCGTTCACCTCGTTTTGCGCAATTTTATTGCTTGGAACACGCGGATGATGCGAACTTGTTAACTAAAAGTTAACTTTCATCAACCCATCCGTCTGCCCGTGGCCAAGTGGCTCAACGGCCAGAGCCGCATTCCGCTGCGGTCCTCGCGCCCAGCAGACTGCGCAACAAGGCCACCAAGGGCGCATACCATGCCTGCGCTACCGGACGCAGGCACAGCAGTTCACCCTCGTGCGTGGCCAGCACACCGATCCAGCCCTCGTGCGCCAGCACCATCCTTTCTCCGTCGCTCAGCCGGGTCTGGCGGCTCACCAGACGGTCCGCCTGCCATTGCGCCGATTCGGTCACGCGCACTTGCGGCGCCTGGCACAGCAGCTGGCTGCCGGCAGGCAGCCAGAGTTGCAGATGCTGGCCGGTGGCCAGTGGCAGGACCTGGGTGGTGGTGCGGGCGGGAAGCGGGGCGGGCATGGTGTTCTCCTTGTTGAATGGGCCAGCCTGCAGTCTAGGGAGGGCGGCGCGGCGACAACAGGCACAGGAAAATTCACTCTGCTGCGTAACAGGCTGCAGCTTTTTGCTCTGTTACCCCTGCTTTTCGCCTACTCTGTATCTGTTCTGGTTTCGTCCTCACGAAGATGATGACTGTTATGGATACCCGCCTGCACCTCCCCGACATGACGCCCGCGGCACCGCCGCCGGCCACCGCACCGGCCGCCCTTGCCGCCACCCCCGACAGCGGACGCCAGCCCTTGTACCGGCGTCTGGCCGAGCATTATCAAGGAGCCATCCAGTCCGGTACCCTGGTGGCCGGCGACCGCATGCCCTCGGTGCGCGACCTGATGCGCCAGCACCAGGTGAGTCTGTCGACGGCCTTGCAGACGCTGCGCCATATGGAAGAGGGCGGCTGGCTGGAAGCGCGTCCGCGTTCCGGCTACTTCGTGCGCCAGCCACGCCGTTCGGCGATCCGGCCGGTGCAGGAGCCCAAGAGCCTGATGGCCATCGATCCCGAGCAATATGCGGGCATCCATGAAAAGGTCTCCAAGTACATCGCCCTGCGCCAGAGCGGGGCACCGCGCATCGACCTGTCCGGCATGACCTGTGCGCCCGAGCTCTATGCGGTGGAAACCCTGAAGCAGGCCGCCATGCGTGCCCTGCGCGAGCGCCCCGAACTGCTCACCAGCGCCATGCCTCACAACGGTAACGCCACCTTCCGCCAGGCAGTGGCACGGCGCGCATTGCATCACGGCATGCGCATCGATCATGAAGAAGTGGTCGTCACCCACGGCTGCATCGAGGCGCTCAACCTGGCCCTGCGCGCGGTGGCCGGGCCGGGCGACACGATCGCGGTGGAGTCGCCGACTTACTTCGGCCTGCTGCAGGCACTGGAAAACCTCGGCATGAAGGCGCTGGAAATCCCGACCAGCCCGCATACTGGCATCTCGGTGGAAGCGCTGGAACTGGCCGTGCGCACCTACGGCAACATCAAGGGCGTGGTGGTGGTGCCCAACCTGCAGAATCCGCTGGGCTGCATCATGCCCGACGAGCACAAGGACAAGCTGGTACGCCTGTGTGAAGAATTGCGCCTGCCCCTGATCGAAGACGACGCCTATACCGAGCTGGCCGACGGCAACGTGCCCCCCTCCAGCCTCAAGAGCCGCGACCGCAGCGGCAATGTGATCTATTGTGCATCGCTCAACAAGGTGCTGGCCCCCGGCATGCGGCTGGGCTGGATGAATGGCGGGCGCTGGCATGAGCGGGTCAAGATGCTCAAGTTCACCCACACCCGCGCCAATGAGGAATGGACCCAGGTCACCGCCGCCGACTTCATCGCCAGCCCCGCCTATGACCGCCATCTGCGCCGCCTGCGCCAGTTGCTCAAGGAACAGCGCGAACGCATGGCGGAGTCGATCGCAGCCTATTTCCCGGAAGGTACGCGCCTGAACGTGCCCAATGGCGGCGTCGGGCTGTGGGTGGAGCTGCCGGCGCAGGTCTGCTCGCAGCAGTTGTTCGAGCGGGCGCTGCTGGAGGGCGTGGGGGTGTCGCCGGGGGCCATCTTCTCCAATTCCAACCGCTACGGTCACTTCCTGCGCATCTGCTGTGGCCATCCCTTCACCCGCGAACTGGACCAGGCCCTGCGCCGACTGGGCAGCATCGGGCACAGCCTGGCTTTCTTGTAGAGCTTGGCAAAGTTTCAAGAGAATCAGGCATTGCCCGAAAGGGCAGTCTGCTGCAGACTTGTAAAGAAAATGTAAAGAGCGCCGGACTTTCCGTCTGGAGCCTTCATACGCTTTACGAGGGGAGCCGTTCATGCCTGAGCAGCAGACTACGCAGATCCAGCCACCGCACGCGGTCCGCCTGAACGCGGCCATCGATGCCCACATGGCGGGCCGCCGCGAAGAAGCCCGCGCCGTCTACGAAGCCGTGCTGGAAGACGATCCCATCGAGCCGGTCGCCTTGCACTTCTACGGCATCTGGCTGCACCAGGCCGGACGCCATGCCGAGGCGCTGGACAAGCTGGAACTTTCCAGTGCGCTGGAACCCGAGAATGCCGCCTGGCACAACGACCTGGGCAATGTGCTGTTTGCTCTGGGCGAGCTGGACGGTGCTGCGCAGGCGTATCGAGCGGCGCTGGAAGCCGCGCCCGCAGATCACACGATCTGGAACAACCTGGGGGCCACGCACATGCAGCGGGGCCACAATGAGGAGGCCATCGCCGCCTTCCAGCGTGCGGTGGAGATCGCCCCCGAATTCCTGCCGGCGCTGCTGCACCTGGGCAATCTCTTCGAGGCCGCCGGCGACAAGATGCAGGCTTCGCACTACCAGTGCCGCGCCTACGTGTTGCCGCCGATGGAAGGCAAGTCCTGGGAGATGGTCGGGATTTCCTTCTACTTCCTCGGCCGCCTGGAAGAAGCTGCAGAAGCCTATCGCGCCTGGCTAGCCAGCGAACCCGACAATCCGATTGCGGCCCACATGCTGGCCGCCTGCTCGCAATTGGATGTGCCTACGCGCGCCTCGGATCGCTACCTCGAATCGCACTTCGACCGCTACGCCGAGACGTTTGAAACCAATCTGCTGCACAGCCTCGGCTATCGCGGCCCCAGCCTGATCGGGCAGGGCGTGGCCTTGGTCACGCAGGCGGCGCGCCAGTTTGCCACCATCGACATCGGTTGCGGGACCGGGTTGTGCGGGACCTATTTGCGGCCTTATTCGCAGCATCTGACCGGCGTGGACCTGGCTGGCAAGATGCTGGAAAAGGCCGCGGCCACCGGCCACTACGATCAACTGGAAAAGGCCGAGATCACCGACTACCTCCTGCGTCATCCGCAGAGCTGCGACTTGGTCACGGCGGCGGATACGATGATCTATTTCGGGGATCTGGAGAACGTGTTCAAGGCGGTTGCCACGGTCTTGCGGCCGGGCGGGCACTTCGTCTTCACGGTGGAGGTGCTCACGCCCCAGGACGGGGTGGGGCAAGGCCATCGGCTGCATGCCAGCGGACGCTACCGCCATGGCCGCGATTACGTGCGTGCGCTGCTGCAGGCACAGGGCATGGAGCCGCTGCACCAGCGTGATGAAGTATTGCGCGAGGAAGTGCGCCAGCCAGTGGCCGGCATGCTGTTCGTGGCGCGCCGGCAGTGAAGCGACGCGCCACGAGGGGCGGCATCGGTCAGGCTGCGGCCTTGAGCGCCGCTTCCACCTGCTCCCGCCGGGGGATGGGGTCGACCGCGCCGTAGCCGGTGGTGGAGAGGGCGGCCGCGACGTTGGCATAGCGCGCTGCCTGGAAGGGATCGCGCCCGGCCATCAGCTCGGCCATGAAAGCCCCGCCAAAACAGTCCCCCGCACCCGTCGCATCCAGCGCCTGCACCGGATAGGGCGCGACCATGCGGCGCTCCTGGCGGGTAGCTACATAGCAGCCTTCATGGCCCAGCTTGAAGGCCACCAGCTTCACACCGTAATCCAGCAGGTGATCGACGATGGCGTCCCGGTCATTGAGTCCGGTCAGCATCGATACATCTTCCCAGCTCGGCAGGCAGACATCGCACAGGCGGAAGGCCTCGGCCATCTTCGCCTGTGCGCGTTCCAGCGGCCATAAACGCAGCCGCAGGTTGGTATCGAGCGAGGTGGTCACGCCAGCGGCGCGCGCATGCGCCATCGCAGCCAGTCCGGCGTCGCAGGCGCTCTCGCTGATGGCCAGGCTGATGCCTGACAGGTGCAGGGCACCCGCTGCGGCGATGGCTTGCAAAGGCAAGTCGCCCACGGTGTAGCGGCTGGCTGCCGAGCCGGCGCGGCGATAGTGGAAGTGATGTCCCTGATCGTCGTGCGTGACGAAGTACAGGCCGGTGCTGCCATTGGCTTGCACCGCCACGTGCTGTACGTCGACCTGCTCGCGCTGCCACAGCGCCAGCAGGTCCTGGCCGAAGTGGTCGTCCCCCACGGCGCTGACATAGCCCGACGCGGCACCCTGGCGGGCTGCCGCGATGGCGAAGTTGGAGGTGTCGCCGCCAAAACCCTGCAGGTACTGGCGCGGCGTGTCGATGCGCTGGTTGAATTCGACCATGGCTTCGCCATAGGCGAGGATGGGTTTGTTCATGTGCTGTTCTTTCGCTCTTCTTTCCCGGGCATCGATCAGAAGAAGGTCTGCACGATGTCGGTCACATCGAAACGCTGGTCCACCACCACCAGGTGACGCCACTTGTCGAAGGTCAGGCAAGGGTGGGAGATGTCGAAGGCGATCATGTCGCCGACCTGGATATCATCGCCCTCGGCAATTTTCAGGTAGGCGTGCTGGTCCATCATGCCGGTCACTTCCCAGTGCGCCGGGGTGGCTTGCGGCTGCGTATCCTGTCCCGGGCGGAAGCGCGTGACCGGGGCCGGCAGGCCGGCATCGAAAGCCGCATCGCGCTTGCCCAGAGCGATGATGGCCTTGTCCGCCTCGGGGATGGATTGCACGTAGGCCCACAGCTGCAGCGCCGGCTGCAGCTGGCTGCGCATGCTGTGCGCCACCGGATTGCGGACCTGGATCTGCGATTGCGCGGCACGATAGATGCCCACGTCATGGGTGAGATAGCAGCCCGGACGCAGCACCACGTCCAGCGCGGCACCGATGTCGGCCTGGCCGAATTCCTCGGCGACCACGTCGTACCAGGCCGAACCAGCCCCGGTCAGGATCGCCGGGCCCTGCGCCAGGCGGCGTGCCAGTTGGCCTTGCGCGGAAAGATCCTTCAGGCAGGCTACCGCGCGCTGCAGGAAGCGGCGGATGTCGGCCTCTTCCTTGAGCACACCTTCATAGACCTCCACACCCGCCAACGCCAGGCTGTCCCAGCGGCTGATGGCCGCCAGCACCGCCTGTTGTTGCGCCTCGTCACGCACGCCGGTACGGCCGCCTGCGGGGCCCAGTTCCAGCAGGACGTTCAGGGCCTGCTTGCGCTCGGCGAAGAAGCGGCCCAGCTGATCGGCCAGCGCAGCCGAATCGACCAGGCAGAAGAATTCAAACGAGGGATCGGCCAGCAACTCCGAAATGATGGCCATGTTGCGCTTGCCCACCAGCTGGTTGGCCATGATGACGCGGCGCACGCCGTGGTGATAGGCGGCCAGGGTCTGGTGGGCGGTGGCCAGGGTGATGCCCCAGGCGCCGGTGTCGAGCTGGCGCGCGAAGAGCTTGGGGGCCATGGTGGTCTTGCCGTGCGGGGCCAGCTTGACCTGGTACTGGCCGACGAAGTCCTGCATCCACTTCAGGTTGTGGGCGATCTTTTCTTCATACAACACCGCGGCCGGCAGGCTGATGTCTTCATTGAGCAGGTTCCAGCGCACCTTGCCCGCCTGTTGCGGGGTGAGGGGTTGCGCCAGCGCACCCAGACCCTTGTTGAGCGGGTCGATCATGCCGGCCTGAAACTGGCTTTGGTAGTTTGTATCACTCATCGCTTTAATTCCTGTGAAATTAGGATTGACGTAATAATAGCCTTGAATTTACTATGTTTACGCCGTGTTAGTAAATAACATAAATTGTTTTCGCGGCACCTTCCGGGGTCGCTGGTTGCATGGCCCGCCCGTTCCCGCAGACTGAATTTTCCTTCCCATGGCGCAGACATTGGACATCATTTCCCGCATCACCGAGCGCAGCAGTACCTTGCGCCTGGCCGAACAGAAGGTGGCTGAAGCGATCCTGGGTGATCTGGCCGCTGCTGCCAGCGCCAGCATCGGCGAGCTGGCCGGGAAGGCCGGCGTCTCGGTGGCCAGCGTGACCCGCTTTGCCAAAGCCATGGGCTGCCGCGATGTGCGCGAATTCAAGTTCCTGCTGGCCCAGGCGGTGGCGGTGGGTCAGCGCTTCTTCGATGGTGCCAAGACGCTGCCCTCCGAGCAGCCGCCGGAACTGGCCGACGTGGTCTACCGCGACATCCACGCGGTGCTGGAACTGAACCGCGCCATGCTCAACCCCGACATGCTGATGCAAGCTGCACACCTGCTGCTGGGCGCGCGCATGATCTACTGCTTCGGCATGGGCGGCGGCTCCACCATGATGTCCGACGAGGCGCGCTATCGCCTGGTGCGCCTGGGCCGTCCGGTGGCGACCTATCACGATGCGGTGCTGCAGAAGATGGTGGCGGCCACCCTCGACAAGGACGACGTGCTGCTGGTCTTCTCGACCACCGGCAGCGTGCCCGAGCTGCTGGCCAGCTGTGAAGTGGCCCGCGAATACGGTGTCAAGCTGATCGCCATCACCGCCCTCGGATCGCCGCTGGCGAAGATGGCCGATGTGCTGCTGCCCATCAAGACGCTGGAAACCGACCTGATTTTCAAACCGTCCTCGTCGCGCTACGCCATGATGGCGACGCTGGACATGCTGGTGCTGGAGCTGGCCTTGCTGCACAAGGAAAGCAGCCAGGAACGCCTGCGCCGCCTCAAGTATGTGCTCGATGCCCATCGCGGCGGCGGCGACTTGCACCAGCCACTGGGAGACTGAAATGACATCCACGCAGCAATCGTCGGGCAGCCCCCGGCACTGCGACATTCTGATCCGCCACGCTCTTGTCATCGATGGCAGCGGGGCCGAGCCGGTCCAAGCCGACGTCGCCGTACGCAACGGCCGTATCGTCGCCGTCGGCCAGCTTGCTGGCTGGCAGGCCGAGCAGGAAATCGATGGCACCGCGCGCGTGCTCTCGCCCGGCTTCATCGATGCGCATACGCATGACGATACCAACGTCATCCGCACGCCGGAGATGTTCCCCAAGCTGTCGCAGGGCGTGACCACGGTGGTGGTCGGCAACTGCGGCATCAGTGCCGCACCGGTCACCCTCAAGGGCGATCCGCCGGACCCGATGAACCTGCTGGGCAAGTCCGAGGCGTTCCACTATCCGAGCTTTGCCAGCTATGTCGAGGCCGTCAATGCCGCGCAGCCGGCCATCAACGTGGCTGCGCTGGTCGGTCATACGGCCTTGCGCAACAACCACATGGACCGTCTAGACCGGGCGGCCAGCGATGCGGAAATCGACGGCATGCGCGCGCAATTGCGCGAGGCGCTGGAGCATGGTGCGCTGGGTCTTTCCACAGGCCTGGCCTACGGCAATGCCATCAACGCCCCCACGGAAGAAGTGCTGGCCCTGGCCGAGCCGCTGGCCGAGTTCGGCGGGCTCTATGCGACACACCTGCGCAGCGAATTCGCCGACATCCTCAATGCGATGGACGAAGCCTTCCGCATCGGCAAGCATGCACGCGTGCCGGTGGTGATCTCGCACCTGAAGTGCGCGGGCGTGGAGAACTGGGGGCGCAGCAGCGAAGTGCTGCGGGCACTGGAAGCCGCCTCGCGGCACCAGCATGTGGGCTGCGACTGCTATCCCTACACTGCCAGCTCGTCCACGCTGGACCTGAAACAGGTCACCGCCGATTACGACATCCAGGTCACCTGGTCGGAGCCGCATCCGGAGCAGGGCGGCAAGATGCTCAAGCAGATCGCCGCCGACTGGGGCGTGGACCTGCACGCCGCTGCCGCGCGCCTGATGCCGGCCGGGGCCGTCTATCACTGCATGTCGGATGACGACGTCAATCGCATCCTCTCGCATCCGGCGACCGTCGTCGGTTCCGATGGCCTGCCCAACGATCCCTTGCCGCATCCGCGCCTGTGGGGGGCTTTCACGCGCGTGCTGGGCTATTACAGCCGCGAGCAGAAACTGTTTTCGCTGGCCACCGCCGTGCACAAGATGACCGGCCTGTCGGCCCAGCGCTTCGGCCTGGAACAGCGCGGCTTCGTGCGCGAGGGGTATCACGCTGACCTGGTGCTGTTCGATCCCGAGACCATCCGCGATGCCGCCAGCTTTACTGATCCCATGCAGCCGGCGCATGGCATCGATGCGGTGTGGGTCAACGGGCAACTTGCCTATCGCGGCCAGGACAAGCAATCCACCAGCGCACGTGCCGGACGCTTCCTGGCGCGCACGGTGCAGAAAACGTCAGCCTGAGTTGCAGAAAACGTCAGCGGGCGATTATCAACTTCAAGTTGCAAATCGCTTTTCAGATTCGTATCCGAGTTCAATCCAAGTTCAGTAAAGGAGCAGCAATGAGCATTCAACGATTTGGTGTGGAAGGTGGCAGCGGCACCGGTGGCCAGCATCTGCCGTTCGCACGCGCAGTGGCCGCCGATGGCTGGCTGTACGTGTCGGGCCAGGTGCCCATGGAAAACGGCGAGGTGATCGACGGCGGCATCGTGGCGCAGTCGCACAAGGCCATCCAGAACGTGCTGGCCATCCTGAAGGAAGCCGGCTACGGCCCCGAGCACGTGGTGCGCTGTGGCGTGTGGCTCGATGATGCGCGCGACTTCCCCTCCTTCAACAAGGTCTTCAAGGAATACTTCGGTGCCAACCCGCCGGCGCGTGCCTGCGTGGTCTCCAGCATGGTGGTGGACTGCAAGGTCGAGGTCGATTGCGTCGCCTTCAAGCGCTGATGCAGCAGGGGCAGGGCAGTTGTGGAACTGCCTTGTCCTGCCCGTTGCCGGGCAAGACGGAACAAGAAGAACAAAAAGAATAAACGATATAAAAGATTTAAAGAATTTTCCGATTTCGCAGTACCAATTTGCCGGCAGGGGTGTCGTATCGCCGGCGGTGTCTTTTACCTTCTGAAGAGGAGCAACAGATGGAGGCTGTACAAGGAAGTGCGCTACTGGTCTATGCACTGGTAGCGGTGATCGCATTGATCGTGCTGATCGCCAAATTCAAGATGAACCCGTTCATCGTGCTGATCGTGGTGTCGCTGGTGCTGGGCCTGGCCGTGGGCATGCCCATGGGCAATATCGTCAAGGCCTTCGAGACTGGCGTCGGCAATGCGCTGGGCCACATCGCACTGGTGGTGGGCCTGGGCACCATGCTGGGAAAGATGATGGCCGAGTCGGGCGGTGCCGAGCGCATCGCCAACACCATGATCAAGGCCTTCGGTGAAAAGAACGTGCACTGGGCCATGATGACGGTGGCCTTCATCGTCGGTTTGCCGGTGTTCTTCGAAGTCGGTTTCGTGCTGCTGGTGCCGATCGCCTTCAACGTCGCCAAGCGCACCGGGACCAACATGGTGCTGGTCGGCATTCCCATGGTGGCCGGCCTGTCGGTGGTGCACGGCCTGATCCCGCCGCACCCGGCCGCGCTGCTGGCGGTGACCGCCTACAGCGCCGACATCGGCCGCACCATCCTGTATGCGCTGATCGTCGGTATTCCTACGGCCATCATCGCTGGTCCGATCTTCGGCAAGCTGATCTCCAAGGTGGTGATTCCCAATCCGGACAATCCGCTGATCTCGCAATTCGTCGATGAGAGCAAGAAGGACCGTGAACTGCCGGGCTTTGGCATCACGCTCTTCACCATCCTGTTGCCGGTGGCGCTGATGCTGATCGGCAGCTGGGCGGACCTGTTCTTCGCTCCCAAGACTTTCGCCAATGATTTCCTGCGCCTGATCGGCAACTCCGTGATCGCGCTGTTGATCGCCACCCTGGTGAGCTTCTGGACCTTCGGCCGCGCCCGTGGCTTCGGTGCCGACCAGATCCTGAAATTCACCAACGAGTGCCTGGCGCCCATCGCCGGTATCACGCTGGTGGTCGGTGCCGGTGCGGGCTTTGGCCGCATCCTGATGGACGGCGGCGTCTCCAAGGCCATCGTCGGCATCGCCACCGATGCGCATCTGTCGCCGCTGATCCTGGGCTGGTTCGTTGCTGCGCTGATCCGCGTGGCGACCGGTTCGGCGACGGTGGCCATGACTACCGCCTGCGGTATCGTTGCGCCCATCGTCTCCACCGTCGGTGGCGTGCGTCCGGAGCTGATGGTGCTGGCCACCGGTGCCGGCTCGCTGATCCTGTCGCACGTCAATGACGGCGGTTTCTGGCTGGTCAAGGAATACTTCAACATGACCGTGCCGCAAACCTTCAAGACCTGGACCGTGATGGAAACCCTGGTCTCGGTGCTGGCGCTGCTGTTCACGCTGGCGCTGGCGACGGTGGTGTAAGTACGCTGCAGTTCTTGCGCTGAAAAAGAAAGGCTGCCCGGAGTGATCCGGGCAGCCTTTCTTCTTTCTTCATCGTGCAGGTGCAGGTGCAGGTGCAGGTGCAGGTGCCGGGCAGGGGATGCGCGTGCTCAGTTGCGGAAACGCGAATCATCGAAACGCGGATCAGGACCGTTCTCGATCTTCTCCACGATGCCCTGATCGTTGAAATACACGGTCATCTGCGAATTCCAGACGCCGCTTTCCTTGAAGCCGTAGTTCCACGCCTCGAAGGGGATGCGGGCATAGCGCGTCACTTCAGTGGGACGGCCCACGCGGCGCAGCACATCCAGCTTGGTGTCCTGCTTGGCGCGGATGGCGTGGAAATTCTGCAGCGTCCACACTTGCTCGTAGGAAATCAAACGATGATCGGGGCCGATGCGGGCCATGTACTGGTATTGGCCGAAGGCACCGGCAGCGTATTCAAAGACGCGGCCGTTGCCATCCGGATACACATTGGTGGGCGCGCCCAGGCGGGCCACGACCTGTTCTTCGGGCTCGCCCGGCTGCACCGGCGGTTGCAGCAGCGAGGCACAGCCGGACAGGGCGGCAGCGGCCAGCAGGGCGGCAGCCAGCTTGGGGCGGGCGCGTTGCATGAGGGAAACGGGGGAAGGCATGTCGACTCCTGAGTAAGTTGTCATTCCGTCCGGCTGTGGCAGGGACGCAGCGTCATCGGCGGCAATAGTGCGGCTGTGCTTGCCAATGTTGGTCGGAATGGTTTTTTGCTATATAATTTCGCGTCCGGTCGGTTTGACCGGATTCTCATTTTTTGTTCACGGTATGCAGGGCAGGTCAGTTTTCGACGCTCCGCACACCGCTTGTGAAAGGTAAAAGCAATGTCCATCGAAAAAGCAGCCAAGGCTGCCATTATCTCCGAAAACGCTCGCGGCACGAACGACACCGGTTCTCCGGAAGTGCAAGTCGCGCTGCTGACCGCACGCATCAACGACCTGAACGGCCACTTCAAGGCCCACGTCAAGGATCACCACTCCCGTCGTGGCCTGATCAAGATGGTCAACCGTCGCAAGAGCCTGCTGTCCTACCTGAAGAACAAGGACGCTGATCGTTACCGCGCCCTGATCGAGAAACTCGGTCTGCGCAAGTAATTTGACTCCGCGTCTGGGTCCCGGGGTTTGCGCCCCGGACCACCACGAAATGCCTGCGTCACTCGTTGATGCGGGCATTTTGTTTTTTGCGATTCCGCAAGCTCAGGCATAAGCCGGGGCAAGTATCCTCGCAAAACGCCCTCCCTCGGGGCAGGAATGCATCATCGTTTCATCGCGGCAGGCTGTTTGTGTGATCAATGCCGCGTTCGTCGTGAGTGACCGGTTTCGCCGGCCACTGTGGTGAGGTGAACGACAGCGCCTGAAAATCTGTCGGCAAAAGGAAGCCGTGCACCGCGGACACAGTCGGGGCCGGCTCCATAAAAGAAAGGAAATACCGTGTTCAATAAAGTAACCAAGACCTTCCAGTACGGTCAGCATCAAGTGACCCTGGAAACCGGCGAAATCGCTCGCCAGGCTTCTGGCGCCGTGGTGGTGTCGGTGGAAGACACCGTCATCCTGGCCACCGTGGTGGCCCGCAAGGAAGCCAAGCCCGGCCAGGACTTCTTCCCCCTGACGGTCGACTACATCGAGAAGACCTATGCAGCCGGCCGCATCCCCGGCGGTTTCTTCAAGCGTGAAGGCAAGCCTTCCGAAAAGGAAACCCTGACCTCGCGCCTGATCGATCGTCCGATCCGCCCACTGTTCCCGGAAGGCTACCTCAACGAAGTGCAGGTGATCATCCACGTGCTGTCGGTGAACCCTGAAATCGATCCGGACATCCCCGCCATGATCGGTGCCTCGGCAGCCCTGTCGCTGGCCGGCATCCCCTTCAATGGCCCGGTGGGCGCAGCCCGCGTGGGTTACATCGACGGCCAGTACGTCCTGAACCCGACCACCTCGCAGCTGAAGTCCTCGCAGCTGGACCTGGTGGTGGCCGGTACCGAAACCGCCGTGCTGATGGTGGAATCGGAAGCCGATCAACTGTCCGAAGAAGTCATGCTGGGCGCTGTCGTGTTCGGTCACGACCAGTCCAAGGCCGTCATCGAAGCCATCCACGCCCTGGTGCGTGACGGCGGCAAGCCGGAAGTCCAGTGGACCGCCCCGGCCAAGAACGAAGCCCTGATCGCACGCGTCTCGCAACTGGCCGAAGGCCCGCTGCGCGAAGCCTACCAGACCAAGGACAAGCAAGCCCGTACCGAAAAGCGCAAGGCCGTGACCGCCCAGGTCAACGAAGCCCTGATCGCTGAAGCCGCTGCCAACAACGGCGTGGCTGCGGATGCTGCCGAAGTCGGTTCCATCCTGTTCGACCTGGAAGCCAAGATCGTGCGTTCGCAGATCCTGGAAGGCGAACCCCGCATCGACGGCCGCGACACCCGCACCGTGCGTCCGATCTCGATCCGTACCGGCGTGCTGCCGCGTACCCACGGTTCGGCCCTGTTCACCCGTGGCGAAACGCAAGCCCTGGTCATCGCGACCCTGGGTACCGCACGCGACGAACAGAAGATCGACGGTCTGCTGGGTGAATACTCCGACCGCTTCATGCTCCACTACAACATGCCTCCGTTCGCCACCGGCGAAACCGGTCGCGTGGGCACCCCGAAGCGCCGCGAAATCGGCCACGGCCGCCTGGCCAAGCGCGCGCTGATCGCCGCGCTGCCGGCTGCTGACGAGTTCAGCTACTCGGTGCGCCTGGTCTCGGAAATCACCGAGTCCAACGGTTCCTCCTCGATGGCATCGGTGTGCGGCGGCTGCCTGGCACTGATGGACGCCGGCGTGCCGATGAAGGCCCACGTGGCCGGCATCGCCATGGGCCTGATCAAGGAAGGCAACAAGTTTGCCGTGCTGACCGACATCCTGGGCGATGAAGATCACCTGGGCGACATGGACTTCAAGGTGGCCGGTACTGCCAACGGCATTACCGCCCTGCAGATGGACATCAAGATCCAGGGCATCACCAAGGAAATCATGCAGGTCGCGCTGGAGCAGGCCAAGGAAGGCCGCCACCACATCCTGGGCAAGATGCAGGAAGCCGTGCCGGCTGGCCGTGCCGAGCTGTCCGACTTCGCACCGCGCCTGATCACCATCAAGATCAACCCGGAAAAGATCCGTGACGTGATCGGCAAGGGCGGCGCAGTCATTCGCGCGCTGACCGAAGAAACCGGCACCCAGATCGACATCAGCGACGAAGGCGTGGTCACCATCGCCTCCGTGGATGCATCGGCTGGCCAGGAAGCCAAGCGCCGCATCGAAGAGCTGACCGCTTCCGTGGAAGTGGGCAAGATCTACGAAGGCACCGTCCTGAAGCTGCTGGACTTCGGCGCCATCGTCCAGGTCCTGCCGGGCAAGGATGGCCTGCTGCACATCAGCCAGATCGCCAACGAGCGCGTCAACGCCGTGGCCGACTACCTGAAGGAAGGCCAGCAAGTGCGCGTCAAGGTTCTGGAAACCGATGACCGCGGCCGCCTGAAGCTGTCGATGAAGGCTGCCCAGGCCGAAGAAGGCGACGCTGCCGCTCCGCAAGAAGCGCAGTAATCCCTTCTGCCTGAACAGGCAACAAGAAAATCCCCCGTGCCGCAAGGCCGGGGGATTTTTTTATGCGTGCAAGATGATGCGGACAATCTGCCCAAGTGATTTCGAACCAAAAGTATGCGATTCTGTCCGTCTGCTTTGAGGGACATCAAGGTTCCGGTGTGCCGCGCTCATCAGGGGAGGGCGTGGTACTGCCAACAGGCAGATCCGCAGATCCGAATAGAGAGTAGGGGACAGCCGCGCGGCCAGGCCAGATTCACATGACCGGCCTGCGCGGACAGAACAACACGTTACTTTTGAAAGGAAGGCAATGCCCCACGTCATCATCATCGGTTGCGGCTTCGGCGGTCTGGCCGCTGCGCGTGAACTGGCCCACGCCGATGTGCGCATCACCATGATCGATCGCAGCAACCACCACCTGTTCCAGCCCTTGCTGTACCAGGTGGCCACGGCCGGGCTGTCGGCCCCGGCCATCAGCGCGCCGATCCGCGCCATCCTGGCGCAGCAGCGCAACCTCACCACGCTGATGGCGGCGGTGACCGGGATCGATACCGCCGGCAAGTCCGTCACGCTGGAAGACGGCAGCGAACTGTCCTATGACTACCTCATCGTCGCCGCAGGCTCCACGCACAGCTACTTCGGCCGCGATGAATGGAGCGCGCTGGCTCCGGGCCTGAAGACGCTGGAAGATGCCTTCGAAATCCGCAAGCGCATCCTGATGGCCTTTGAACATGCCGAGCGCGAGACTGATGCGCGCCGCCGCCAGGAATGGCTGACCTTCACCGTCATCGGCGGCGGGGCCACGGGCGTCGAGATGGCCGGTACGCTGGTGGAAATCGCGCGCCATACGCTGTCGGGCGAATTCCGCAACATCGATCCGCATTCTGCACGCGTGGTGCTGGTGGAAGGCTCGGAGCGCGTACTGGGGGCCTATCCCGAGGACCTCTCCGAGAAAGCCCGCGAACAGCTGCACAAGCTCGGTGTGGACGTGCGCACCGGCTGCCGTGTGGTACACATCGATGAGACCTGCGTGCGCTATGCCAATTTCGATGGCGAGCAGAGCCTGGCCACGCGCACCGTGATCTGGTCGGCGGGTGTAGCGGCCTCGCCGCTGGGCAAGAAGCTGGGTGTACCGGTGGACCGTGCTGGTCGTGTACCGGTCACGCCGCAGCTCTGTATTGGTGGCCATGACGAAGTGTTTGTGATCGGTGACCTGGCCGCCGCACAGTCGGACGGCAAGCCGGTGCCGGGCGTGTCACCGGCGGCCAAGCAGATGGGCCGCGTGGCCGCGCGCAACATCAAGCATCACATTGCAGGGCAGCCGGCCGAGAGCTTCGTCTACAAGGACTACGGATCGCTGGCCACCATCGGTCGCCGCGCTGCCATTGCCATGGTCGGCAAGCTCAAGTTCTCGGGGTATCCGGCCTGGTTGTTCTGGCTGTTCGTGCACGTGTATTTCCTGATCGGTTTCCGCAACCGCATCATGGTGATGGCCGATTGGGCCTGGGCGTATTTCACCTTCAAGCGCAGTGCACGGGTGATCTCGGCGACCATGCCTGCGCAGGGCGCGCAGACGCCGACGCGCAGGGACGTGACTGAGTAAATTCTGTTCCTTCTTAACTGGCAAAAATCAGGCAAAAAAGCCCTCGCGACCTTCACGGTGGCGAGGGCTTTCACGTTGTCGCGCTGCGTTCGGCCTTGCGGTGACTGCAGCGTTATCGTTTCTTCTAGAGGGCAAATTGGACCGCGAAATCGGATCGTGCCAACTAGCTTGGTCTTCGCGAAAACTCAAAAAAAGTTACACAATAAATTGATTCGTGGTAACTTTTGAGGACGTTTGCGTAAGCTGACGGGGTATTGACGGGCCGGGGGGGGCAGCTGATGTCAAGGCATTTCAAACGATCCTGATGACTGAACGAGGCCCTGGTGCGTCAATCGGTGCTTTGACCAGTTACTTGATCGAGTGAAATTTCCTGGAAATGATATGAATAATAAAAGAAGAGATTTTCTGTTGTCGATGTTGATGTCTGGCTTTTCTATGGCCGCCTTTGCCCAGACCGGGGAAGTCGATATAAGAAAACGCTGTGAAATGGGGGCCGACGGACAAGATGCGATCTATGTACTGACTTTTGTTGCACGATCAGGCCCACGTATGGGTCATGCCTATGTGGAGTGGGCGGCCGAGGACAGTGTCCTTCGCGCTTGTATCTCGCAGGGCTTCGGCTTGGTACCCCAGAGCAGCGAGGGACGTGATTCGTTGCCCATCGTATTGCTTCGCAGCGTACCTGGAGCCGTGCACGTTGAAAATGAACGTGATGAGACAGGAGAGTTGCTCAAATTGTTCGTGCGCGTGGATAGCCGTCAGTATCGCGCAACGCTTGACTATGCACGCGCATTGAATGCCAGCGCCAGCCAGACTTACAGGTTGCTGGATAACGATTGCGTCGAGTTCATCAGGTCGGTGGCAGCACAGCTCAATCTGAATGTGCCAAAACGTGGCGTTCTCACATTGACGCCGCGGCGATACATGATCGCGTTCATCAAGCAGAATTTGCCGCGTGTAAAGGGACGACCCTGATCCTCTGATCACTTTTTCCATCCGCATGCGGATGATCGGCTGCCACGCGCACGAATGCGTGGGCAGCCGCCTTTCCTTCAGTCTTCCAGCGCCAGCATGGCAAAGCTGGCCAGCCAGTGGCCACCGCTGTAGTGGCTGCCGACCACCTGGTCGATGGAGGCCGCGATGTGACGCTGGATCGCCGCTTCGATCGCACTGCGTGCCGCGTGATTGGCGGGCAGGTGACGCAGCACGTTCTTCATGCACCAGGCACGCGAGAGGTTCAGGCCGTCCAGGTGCGCGACCTTCGGATCAGTCGGGTCGGAGACATAGGCGGGATGCGTGATCTGGGTGACTTCGGCAATGCGGGGCAGATACAGATCGAACCATGCGGTGAATGCATCGGACGAGAGCACCTTGCTCATCAACAAGGCCTCGGTCAGCGCACCAGAGATGAATTCGTCACCACCCGGTTCATAGTGAGCCGGATAGTCGGTGTCCTTGCCGTAGTGTTGATTCGACCAATCGACAATCAGTGCTTCCAGTTCGGTATCGGTGACGTGACGCGCGTAATCCAATGCCAGGGCAAGTGAAAACGCCGTGTTGAAGTGCGTGCCGACGCGAATCGGATAGCTCAGCTTCGACAGGTAGTCGAACAGGCGACGCCTGATCTCGGTGGTCAGCGGTTTCATCGCAGCATGCCATGCGGCTGCGCGAGGATGGGTCGACATCAACAGCTCCTGGTCCAGTGCCAGCAACCAGCCGAAGCCGTAGGGGCGTTCGAAGGGCGCACGATTGGGCGCACGGAAATAGTCCGTCTCGCGCTCCATGAGCTCAGGGGTGAAATGCTCGTCAAAGATCGCCGTGATCTCGTCAGTTACCGCCATCGACGGATACAGGCGCAGGCAGCGCAACAGCAGCCAGTAGCCATGCACCGCCGAGTGCCAGTCATAGCAGCCGTAGAAGACCGGATGCATCGCGCGCGGGGAGAGCACATCGCCCTCATCGTTGAGCAGATGCATGATGTGGTTGGGGTATTCCTGCCGCAGATAGGCCAGCGGCATGCGGGCAAATTGTTCCGCCCGGTCGAGAGTGAGTTGCATGGGGACTCCTTGAAGCAAGTGGGGCGACCGGGCCGCAACAGCACATGCGGCCCGGTCAGGCCTTTCGTTCAGATCAGCGGAAGGCGAGGAAGTACATCAGGAACACGTTCACGGTCAGCAGCGTCAGTGCAGTCGGGATCTGCACCTTGATGACCTGGTACTTGTTCTTCAGTTCCAGCAGCGCGGCCGGCACGATGTTGTAGTTCGCGGCCATGGGCGTCATCAGCGTGCCGCAATAGCCCGAGTACATGCCGATGGCCACCAGCGGTGCCGGATCGGCGTGATGCCCCAGAATCAGGAAGGGCAGGGCGATGCCCGCGCTCATCACCGGGAAGGCGGCGAAGGCATTGCCCATCACCATCGTGAACAACGCCATGCCCACGCAGTAGATCACCACCACCAGGAAGCGATTGTCCGGATTGACGAACAGGCTCACCACCTGCTGCACCGAGGTGCCGGTCTTGGCGGCCACGAAGACGCCGCCGAGCATGGCCAGCATCAGCGGCAGGATCGCCGCCCAGCCGATGGAGTCCACCAGGCGGCGCGACTGGCGCACCGCTTGCAGCGGCGTGCCACGGGTGAGCACGCAACCGGCGATGAGCGCACATACGCAAGCCACGCACAGGGCGGCCAGGGTCAGCTGCTTCTGGTCCAGCAGCATCAGGCCGCCGACCGAGACGCCCTTGAGCAGTACGGTACAGGCCACCGTGATGACCGGGATCAGCACCGCCGGGAAGAACAGCCAGTTGCCCAGTCGTTTGGCGGACGCCACGCGTTCTTCATGCGTGGAGGTCGCATAGCTGCCCATGGAGAGCATGCCGGTACCGGCGATGAGCGAGATGATGATGACGGTGCCGCCGATGATGCGGTGAGCCATGGACTTGCCCAGGCTTTCCACCAGCAGGTCGCCGAACAGGAATACGGCGCCGAACAGGAACCAGAACAGGGCCGTGGTGAAGCGCTTGGGGTTGCCCTTGTCGCGCAGGGTCATCACGGTCAGCATCATGACGATGATGCCGATGAGGTAGTAGATGCGGTTGATCGAGATGAGCGTATTCATGCGGACACCTTGGCAGCGGATTGGGTAGCTTTCCACGCATCGACGTCGCGGCGGATGGAAGCGTCGAGACGGGTCAGGCGGAACATGTGGATCACCAGTGCCGACAGGGCAGTGGGGATGGCCCACAGGCCGATGTGCAGCGGCTCGATGTTGGTGATGCCGTTTTCCTTCAGGAAGGCATCCATCAGCAGCACCGCGCCGAAGGCGATGAAGATGTCCTCGCCGAAGAACACCGCGATGTTGTCGCAGGCGGCGGCATGGGCCTTGATCTTGTCGCGGATGTGTTGCGGCAGGTCTTCGCCATAGGCGTTCACTGCTGCGCCTTCGGCCATCGGTGCCAGCAGCGGACGCACCGTCTGCGCCTGGCCGCCGAGATAGATCAGGCCCAGTGCGGCCGTGCCTTCACGCAGGATGAAGTAGAGCATCAGGATGCGCGCCGAGGTGGCGCTGGCGATGCTGGAGATCCACGCCTGGGCGCGTTCCTTCAGACCGTAATGTTCCAAGAGGCCGATGATCGGCAGGATCAGCAGGAAGGTCGCCAGCGAACGGCTGTTGACGAACTTCTCGCCGAAGGTTTCCAGCAGCATGCCGAAGTCCATGCCGACCGACAGGCCGGTGGTGAGACCCGCGACCGTGACCACCAGCAGCGGGTTGAAACGCAAGGCAAAACCGGCCACGACGATCGGTATCCCGATCAGTGGCAACAGTGTCGTACTCTCCATGAAAAACTCCCTATGTGAATGAGGAAAAATCCTGCCGCCATGGTGCAAGGTCCGTGCCAGCGATGTCGCGGAAAGCCGCGCCCGGACTGGCTTTGCGAGAATCTGCAAAGAGTAGGGGCGTGACTTTTCCTGCGACCTCGCGGGCCTCAGGCTGACGGCTTTTCTTGTTGTTTTCGGAACGGAACTACAGCTTGCAGCACCCCGTGTTCAACTGCGGGTGCCTACTTTCCTCCGTCTTGCGACGACGCCGGAAAAATCCTTCATATCGCCGCTCGCACGGCAATCTGCTCGGCGTGCAGGCGTGCCCGAATCTGGCGCGCGAAATCCAGGGCGTGCGCGCCATCTCCGTGCAGGCATACGGTCTGTGCATTGACTTCGACCAGGCTGCCGTCGATGGCCTTGACCTTCTTCTGCTTGACCAGCATCAGGGTCTGGGCGATGGCGTCGGCATCGTTCTCGATCATGGCGCCGGGCTTGCTGCGCGCGACCAGGCTGCCATCGGCTTCATAGGCACGATCGGCAAACACTTCTTCCACCGCATTGAGGTCGGCATGGCGGGCGGCGGCGATCAGTTCGCTGCCGGCCAGGCCATACAGGCTCAGTTCCGGATTGAAGGTGCGGATGGCGGCGCAGATGGCGTTGGCCAGCACGGCATCCTTGGCGGCCTGGTTGTAGAGCGCGCCGTGCGGCTTGACGTGGGTCATGCGGCCGCCTTCGGCGCGCACGATGGCGTCGAGCGCACCGAGTTGATAGAGCATGCCGCTGACGATCTCTTCAGGCGGCAATTGCATGGCGCTGCGGCCGAAGTTTTCACGGTCGGGGAAACTGGGGTGGGCGCCGATGGCTACGTGATTCTGGATCGCCCAGCGCACGCTGCGCCGCATGGTGCTGGCGTCGCCGGCGTGCCAGCCGCAGGCGATGTTGGCGGAGCTGACCAGGGTCAGCAGTTGTTCATCGGTGTCGCAGCCTTCGCCGAGGTCGGCATTCAGATCGATATGCATGGCGTTCCCTTATTTCTTGTAGAGCGTGGCGCGCGACCAGTCCAGAGCAGCGACCGTGGCGCGGATGGAATCGAGATAGCGCTGCTGTTCTTCGGCGGCGGCCAGGGCATCGGCCAGCTCGCAGGGTTCCAGCCGCAGGGTGGCGTTCAGCGGGGCCTGTGCCAGCTTCCACAGGTCGGCACCAATGATCACGCCGATCTTGGGATAGCCGCCGGTGGTCTGCGCATCGCCCATCAGGATGATGGGCTGGCCCGAGGGCGGCACCTGGATCACGCCCGGCACGACGCCATGCGAGAGCATGTCGCGGCCTTGCTTGCGCTTGAGTTCCGGACCTTCGAGGCGATAGCCCATGCGGTTGCTGTTGGGCGTGACGCGCCAGGTATCGGACCACAGCGCTTCACGCGCGGTCTTGCTGAACTGATCGAATTCGGGGCCGGGCAGCACGCGCAGGGTGACGTGCTGGCTGTGTTCATCAGCGCGCAGCGCCAGGCCGCTCCAGCGCGGAGAACGCACGCCGAAGGCGGGGCCGTGGACCGCTGCAGAGGCCGCGCTGGCGTCGCCGATGGGGAGCTTGTCGCCACGCTTGAGGGCGCGTCCCTGATGGCCGCCGAAACCGGCCTTCAGGTCCGTGCTGCGTGAGCCCAGCACCACAGGGACATCGATGCCACCCGCTACAGCGAGATAAGTCCGCATGCTGTGGCGTGCTGCCTGCTCGGGCGAATCGGCGGCCGCCAGGCTCAGCTTGAGCACGCTGCCAGCGCGCACCGGAATGCTCCAGCAGGCGGCGACGGGTTTGCCATCGAGGGTGGCGCCGATGTCGTCACCGCCGAGGGCGATGCGGGTGTCGCGGGTGAAGCGCAGCTCGGCCACGCCCATGGTGATTTCAAGTCCGGCCGCGTCGACCGGATTGCCCACCAGCAGGTTGGCGCTGGCCAGGGCCAGCGTATTGAGGGCGCCGCCGGGATGGATGCCGAGGCTGCGATGGCCGGTGCGGCCCATGTCCTGCACCGAGGCCAGCATGCCGGGTTGGATGATGTCGATCATGAGGCCACGCGCTCCACGGTAAAGCGTACACGGTCGCCGGGACGCAGCAGCGTCGGCGGTTGCTGGGAAGGATCGAACAGCTGCAGGGCGGTGCGGCCGATGAGTTGCCAGCCGCCGGGGGAGGCCATCGGATAGATGCCGGTCTGCTCGCCGCCGATGCCGACTGACCCGGCCGGGATGCTTACCCGCGGCGTGGTGTGGCGCGGCGTGGCCAGGCTGGCGTCGAGCCCGCCCATGT
>NZ_DBIC01000362.1:0-7945 GCF_002296545.1 Herbaspirillum sp. UBA812
CCAGCCCTGACGCGCGCCTTGCCACCACGCCTTCTGGGGGCAACGCATCTCACAGATTGAATGTGAACAGGCCCTAGTACCTCGATTACCGGGAAGCCCTGAGGGGGGCTTACTTTTGGGCGTGCTTCCGCAAGGAGGTGCGCCCTTTTTTTGTTTGTGATGCAATACGGGCTCGATCCGACAGATCCAACAAGGGAGGCCTTTCCATGCGCGCACTGCGGTTTTCATCGTTCCACCTTGCGCTTCTTTCTCTGCTGTCCAGTTTGCTGCTGTCCGCCGCAGCGGCCCGTGCGCAAGTCCCTGCGCAGGTTCCGGCCGCCGTCCCGGTGCCAGCCAGTACTGCTGCCCCTTCGCCGGTGGCCAGCGACATCACCCGCAGTTGCGCGGCGGGCAGCGGCTGCGTGCTGACCTGCCTGAACATGGCGGCCGAAACGGTCATGACCGAGACCGCCACGCGCGCGGTCCGCATCATCTCGCTGGCCAACGGCAACAGCGAATTCCGCATGGACAACGGCAATGCCGGCATCAACGTGATCCTGGTTTCGCATGACAACCTGATGTGCAAGCTCAGCGGTGGCGTCTGAGCAGGAGTCCGGCGAGGCTCAGTTTCCCAGCAATTTTTCCCGCACTGATTCTTCTTCGGCATGGCTGGCACTGGCACGTGCCAGATCTGACAAGGACAGCACGCCGACCAGCTGTCGGCGTTCCGGTCCATTCACCACCGGCAGGCGCGCCACCCCTTGTCGCGCCATCGCTCCGGCGGCCGCGCGCGCACTCAGATGGGGCAGCAGGTAGCCGGCATCGGCTTGCATCAGGGTGCCGCAGCATGTGGCCGGATCGGCGGCCTGCAGGCGGCTCAGCGCAACCATGCCGAGCAGGCGGCCATGCGCCGTCACCGGATAGTAGCGATGCACACGCTCTGCCGCGCGGCACCGCGCCAGCGCTTCACCGGCCGGCAGCGCCGCTTCCAGCGCCTGCGGGGCGGACATCAGGTCCTCCACATGCACCCGTTCCAGCGGATCGACACCATATTCGCGATGCACATGCAGGCCGCGCCGTGCGATCTTCTCGGTCATGATGGAGCGCTTCATCCACAACACGTTGACGCCATAGGCCACGGCCGTGGTGGCAATCAGCGGTAGCAGCGCATTGCCCGCGTGGGTCAGGCCGAAGGCGAAGACGATGGCCGTCAGCGGCGCACCGAGCACGCTGCCCAGCACACCGGCCATGCAGACCAGCGGCCATAGTCCCGGCGAGCCGCCCGGCAGCCACGGTGCGAGCACCAGGCCCAGACCGGCCCCCATCATGAGCAGCGGTGCCAGTACCCCGCCCGAGGTCCCCGACCCCAGCGCCAGCAGCCAGATCACCGCCTTCACCAGCAGCAGCGCCAGGGCCGCCGACACCAGCATGTGCTGGTTCAGCAGGTCGGCGATGACGTCGTAGCCCACGCCCAATGCGCGCGGTTGCAACAGCCCGCCGAGCCCGACGGCGATGCCGCCCAGCGCCGGCCACCACATCCAGTGCAGCGGCAAGCGATGGAAGCCGTCCTCGATGCGATACAGGGCCAGCGTCAGCAGCGCCGCCAGCACACCGCTGGCCAGGCCGGCGGCGAGACAGGACAACAGGGCGATCGGCGCGACCGGTGCCACCTCCAGCGGAAACAGCACGCCACCCTCGATCAGCCACGGCCGCAGGAAGCCTGCGATGGCGCAGGCCAGCGCGACCGGCAGCAGACTGCGCGGGCGCAGTTCGAACAGCAGCAGTTCCACCGCCAGCAGCAGAGCGGCCAGGGGCGTGCCGAAGATGGCCGTCATGCCGGCACAGGCTCCCGCGACCAGCAGGGTCTTGCGCTCGGCCGCAGTCAGGTGCAGCCACTGTGCCAGGAGGGAGCCGAGCGAGCCGCCGGTCATGATGATCGGCCCTTCGGCACCGAACGGACCGCCGCTGCCGATGACGATCCCCGATGACAGCGGTTTCAGCAACGCGACCTTGGGCGACATGCGGCTCTTGCCGAAGAGGATGGCCTCGATCGCTTCCGGAATGCCGTGGCCCCGGATCTTGTCGCTGCCGTAGCGCGCCATGAGTCCGACGATGAGACCACCGATCACCGGCAGCAGGGCCGCCATCAAGCCCAGTGTATGCGCGGCTGGCGAAATGGCCTCGAAGGACAGGCGCTGGAAGTAGAACAGGTTGGTGAAGAGTGCAATGAGCTTGAGCAGCAGCCAGGCCGCGCCCGTGGACAACACGCCGATGGCGGCCGCGATGGCGCATAGCAGGGGCAGCCGCCGGTCGGCGGTGTAGTCGCGTTTGTGTTTCATGGAATGGCGAATTTGAAGGGTAGGGGTGACGACCTCATCGTGGAGAAGAAGTCGCATGGATAAAAGGATAGGGGATTAATATATCATAACGTGATATAAAATATTCGGCCAGGAAGAGGCCGGGTGTTGCATGCATGGCGCGACTTATCCGCTTTTCTTCTATGCACAGGAGGAATGATTCGTTCGCAGCATGAGGAGGGCTCGCTACCCTGTGAGCCAGGAAATATCGACCTCAACCATGAATGATGGAGTGCCCATGCCGCAGTACGAAGACAAACACCAACCCGCCCTCGCCGCCGTGGAATTGAACAGCAAGCGCCGCCGCCTCATCGGTGCCGGGCTCGCCCTGGGTGCCGCCGGTGCCGCTGCGGCGTTCAGTCCGCGCCTGGCACACGCGGCCACGCGCCAGTTGCGTGTGGGTTATCAGAAAGGAGCGCTGAGCATCATTCGCGCCCACGGCACGCTGGAGCAGCGGCTGGCATCGCTGGGGGCGACCGTGAAGTGGGTGGAATTCAGTGCCGGCCCGGTGCAGCTGGAAGCGCTGGGGGCGGGCTCGATTGATTTCGGCGATGTGGGCGAAGCGCCGCCCATCTTTTCGCAGGCGGCCGGCACGCCACTGGTCTACGTGGGCGCGACGGTGCCGCGTCCTTATGTGGAAGCAATCCTGGTCAAGGATGACAGCCTGCAGAAACCGGCGCAGCTCAAGGGCAAGCGCATCGCCCTGAACAAGGGTTCCAACGTGCATTACTTCTTGGTCAAGCTGCTGGAAAAGCACGGCCTGCAATACGGCGACGTGACCCCGGTCTGGCTGGCGCCGGCCGATGCGCGCGCTGCGTTTGAACGCGGCTCGGTCGATGCCTGGGCGATCTGGGAGCCGTATCTGGCCGCCGCCCAGCAGAGCCTGAAGGCGCGCATCCTGGCTGACGCCGACGGGGTGGTCAAGAATCGTGCCTATTATTTTTCGACCCGTGATTATGCGCGGGACAATGCCGACCTCATCCGCATCGCGCTGGAAGAGCTGGCCAAGGTGGATGAGTTTGCCAAGACGCGCCCCGATGATTACGCCAGCGAACTGGCCGGAATACTGGGCTTGCCCAAGGGCGTGCTGGACGTGGTGGTGCGCCGCTACAACTACGGTACGCTGCCGATCACGCACGCCATTCTCGACGAGCAGCAGCAGATCGCCGATACCTTCCTCGATCTCAAGCTGATCCCGAAGAAGATCAACCTGCGCGAGACGGCACCGCCCTGGCTGGCGTAAACCATCCGCGCACGGTTCGTCACACCATGAACAAGGCCGCCGCAGGAAAAACCTGCGGCGGCCTTGTCGTTCTCGCGTAGCGGTTGATCAGGCCTTGAACTGCAAGGCGTTGGTCAGGTCGCCCATGGGTTGCTGGCCGCGCGCGATCATGGCGTCGTCACGTTCCTTGAGGCCATTGAGCTTTTCCAGGCCAAAGGTACGGGTGATGAGGCGCAGGATGGAGGCGGTGTCATACACCGTGTGATCCACCGTGCCCTTGCGGGCGAAGGGCGAGATCACCAGTGCCGGCACGCGCGTGCCCGGACCCCAGCGGTCGCCCTTGGGCGGGGCCACGTGATCCCACCAGCCACCGTTTTCATCGAAGGTGATGACCACCACCATGTTCTTCCACTGCGGGCTGGCCTGCAGGCTCTTGACGATGTGGGCGATGTGGCGGTCACCCGAGGCGATGTCGGCGTAGCCGGCGTGCAGGTTGAGGTTGCCTTGCGGCTTGTAGAAGGTCACCGGCGGCAGGCGGCCCGCCTCGACATCGGCCAGGAAGCGGTTGGTGCGCGACTCGTCGCCCAGGCCGCCATCCCGCAGGCGCTTGTTGCGCTCGGCAGGATTTTCCGGACCCAGGTTCTTGAAGTAGTTGAACGGCTGGTGGTGATACTGGAAATTGGGAATCTTGGGGATGCCCTTGGAATCCTTGAACTCGTCCAGCGTGGCCTGCCACGCACCCGCATACCAGGCCCAGTCGATGCCCTTCTTGTTGAGCTTGTCGCCGATGTGTTCGTGCGTCTGCGGCACCAGCACGCTGGGCTGGTTGGGTTCGGAATAGGCCGGGTTGTTGCGGTCGCGGCTCCAGGTCGGCCAGTACGGCGGGGCCATGGTGTTGACGGCGTAGCCGTCCGGCGTCAGCGCGCTGGGGCCGAACTTCGGCGGACCTTGCAGGGCGCTGGCCGGGCTGCCTTCGGCCGGCACCAGTTCCGGCGAGAGCGGATCATTGTTTTTGGTCTTGGCCACTTGCGTGCGCGAGACCGAGCTCATCACGTTCGGATAGTAGGGCGCAGTGGCGCAGATCAGGTACTGGTGGTTCAGGAAGGAGCCGCCGAAGGCACCCTGGAAGAAGTTGTCGCACAGCACGAATTCGCGCGCCACATCCCACAGGCGCAGGTTGTAGCGGGTGTCCGCATAGTGGCCCATGGTCAGGCCACCGGAATCGGCCCAGGCCACGAAGCCATCGTTCTTGCCGCCGTTGATCTGCATCTGGTTCTGGTAGAACACGTGCCACAGGTCGCGCGTGACCAGGCTCAGCGGCAGCGCTTCGCCTTGCGGGCCCTTGAGCGCATAGGGTGCGTTGGGCAAGTTGGTCTGGTATTGCTTGCCGCCAGCATAGTTGACGCCTTCCACGCTCTGGTCCTGGATCAGCACGCCGTTCCAGGCGGGGGGCAATTCCTTGAGCAGGCTGCCGTCACGGTCACGCTGCTGGTAGTCCGAGGGCTTGAGCGAGGACAGCGGCTTTTCCAGGCCGGGGAAATCGGCGAAGAGATTGTTGAAGCTGCGGTTCTCGGCGTAGATCACCACGATGGTCTTGACGTTATCGCGCAGGGCGCGGTCGAGCGCGGCGGACTCGGCCGGGTTGCCGCTGGGGTAGGGCACCGGTCCCTGGCCTTCGGTGGCGCAGGCGGCCAGCGTCGTGCCGGCACTGAGGGCCGCCATGCTGCCCAGGAAGCGGCGGCGGCCGGGTTGTTGCGGGATAGGGGGCGTTTCGCTGGACGCAGGCTGGCTGCCGGCGATGTCGTCGTCGTGCTTGCTCATGGATGAATTTCCTGTCGGATATTGTTGTGGAGTTTGGCGCGTTGCGGGGGCAGCATAGCGCGACCGTATGACAAGGATGTGTCTTTTCCATCATGCTGGCAATCAAGAAAATGACGAAACCGGCACCAAGAGACAGTGAAAGTTTGAGTAAAAGAAACGCTAGGATGGTGCTCATGCGTGGCGAAGGCCATAAAATGCGTCGACCGCACCGGTTGGGGCCACGCATCTCGCGGCCCGGCGACCGGGTCAGGTGAGTCCGGCAGACCAGGGGATGGTCGATTCGGCGCTCATGTCAAGGCGGTCTTGTTTGACGAGGGAATCATGGTGCTCAAAACTTTCCAATACCTGCTCATCGGTGCGGGCTTCAGTGCGTGCATGGTGTTCATGCTGGCGCTCGCCATCACGGAGCCGCTGACCTAGTGGCCTGGCGGCAGGGCCGGACGCGCAGTCCGGCCGCCCATCATCAGTACGTCCTATTTGCCTTGCAGCACCGGTTTTCCTGACCGGTTGACGGCGATGAACAAGGCCATCAATCCGACGAACGCGCCGAACAGCAGGGTGGCGTTCAGGATCACGCGCGGATAGCCGAGCGCGTTGACGTCGATGAAGGGGTAGGGATAGAAGCCCGACAGTGCCCCGCGCCACAGCGTCACCATCAGATACCCCAACGGGTAGACCAGCCACAGCAGTGCCTTCTTCAGCGAGGCCTGGAATACCGGCACGAAAAAAATCCAGTACACGATCGCCAGCAGCGGCACCACCGTATGCAGGCTCTCATTGACCAGCGCGCGAAAGCCGGTGGGCGTCCACAAATGGCGCAGCAGCAGGTTGTAGGCGATGCCGACGAAGGCCAGGTACGTGACCACGGCCGAGATCACCGTAGGCTGCCGGAAGAAGCGGCTCATGGGCGATCTCAGCGAGAGCGCCAGCGAGGTAAAGCACAGCGCACTCATGAGGATGGTGAGGTTGGTCAGGTACATGGTCAGCCGGTCCAGGCCATCCAGGATGCCGCCGCCGCGTGCCAGCAGGCGGTTGATGGTGATGTCGGTCTGTGCCACGAAGGCGAACCAGCTGATCACGGCGATCAGGCCGGCGACCGTGCGGGCGGCGGCCGAGTGGCGGCGCGCCGGGAAGAGATGTGCGCCAAAGGAATCCAGCGATTCCGGCGAAGGGATCCTGTCGTTGCTCATGGTGTGGTCTGTGGGAGGAGAGGGGACGGCTGCCGCCGGACGGATGGAGTTCCGGCGGCAACCGGCAATGGGCTCCATCATAAATCGGGCGGGCATGGTTGTGCTTGCCGGATGACATTCATTTTCAACCCTTACATCAAGACACATCGCCCATGTCCTTGGCGAGGGCCTGTCTCGTGCCCGGCTGCGAGGAGGGATTGCAGTTGCGGCAGGCTTCTTCTTTGGGATGAAGCTGGCTCATCCATGCGGTGAATTGTGCTCATCAATGCAGTCAGTGAGTGAGGAATGCGGCCTCGCTCGATGAGAAAATTTATCGCTTCAAATTCTAAGTTTTTTCCACCGGTCGGCGGGTCGTCATGGCCGCCGACGAAAATGAGCAGATTCTCTGCAAGCCAGATCCTGAGCGGACTTTGGGGGAGAGGGTGTCGCCTTGAAGCGACGCCTTCTCTCTAACAACTGTTACATTTTTTTTAGTTACAAGGCGCGTCAAAATATAAATAATTTGCCCTGTATTCGCTGCGTATTTACTGCAGAAAAACGGCGCTTCCAGCAATGCGTTCACTGTTACAAATTTGCGGTGAACTTTGCAAAAGGCATCCTGCCGAATCGCACAGGTTTCCTCCCGGACAATGCCTGGATACATCGTGTTCGGGTTGTCCATTCCCCTCTCATGGACTTCCGGAGGAGCCGCTTCCGTCGACCTTGTCGACGCTTAGACGCGCCGCTCGTGTTGCCGGTCTTTCCGATGATCGTGCAGGGCGGCTTTGGCACCGCGCAGGCGGTGCGCGTCATGACGTTGTCGTGCGCACCTTGGCGCAGGCTTATTTTTCGCGCGTAGATTTTTACGCATCAGGCACTACCATTTCAGGAGATCACATGCTTCGCTCGGAATCCCTCTTCGGCAAACGCGAAACCAGTTCGACCAATTCCCCGTTCAGCAGTGCGGGCAACGTCTCTTCTACTACAGGCGGCAATGTGACCAGCGTGAACAAACCTACCCAATATCCTTCTTCCGTCTCCAATACTGCGCCTGCGGCGACCGAGGAGAGCGGCAGCAAGCTGACCGTCGGGCCCAACATCAAGGTCAAGGGCGAGATCGAGGACTGCGACACGCTCGTCGTCGAAGGCAAGGTGCAAGCCACGATCAACTGCCGTGTGGTGCAGATTGCCGAGCGTGGTGCGTTCAAGGGTTCGGCGGAGATCGATCTGGCCGAGATCCGTGGCGAGTTCGATGGTGATCTCACCGTGCGCCAGAAGCTGGTGATCTATTCCAGCGGCAAGGTGACCGGCAAGATTCGTTACGGCAAGCTGGTGATCGAAGAGGGTGGCCAGCTGGCCGGTGATCTGCAGGTGGGCGGCGGTCACGAGCAGAAGGA
>NZ_DBIC01000295.1:0-6116 GCF_002296545.1 Herbaspirillum sp. UBA812
GGCCGGCGCGGGAAGTCTTGATGGTCACGTTGCCATTGTTGAGTGCGGCAGTGAGCACGGCCGAATCGACGTCGATACCGTAGTTGCTGCCCCAGAAGGCGATGGAGCCGATCTTGATGTCGGAAGGATCGAGCAGCCAGTTGCCGGCACTGCCGCGTGGTGCCAGGGTATTGACCGAGGCGGTGGAGCCGATCTTCAGTTTCACACCCGATGTTTCCACTGCCCCGCCATTACCGGACCAAGCCCCGCCACGCGCAGCGATGCTACCGTCGAAACGGGTCGTGCCATCCGACCAAAGGGCCACGCGGCCACCGTCGCCATTGCTGATGGCGCTGGCATCGATGCTGCTGCCGGTGGCCACCGTGGTCGAGGTGGCGTTCTGCTCGGGACCGGCACCGAGGAAGTTGCCGCCCACATAGGCCGTGCCGCCACCGGCATCGCCCGTCACATCAATCCTGCCGCCGCTGGTCTGGGCCACTGTGCCACCCAGCAGCTTGACCGTTCCGCCGGTTTCACCCGCGCTCCTGCCAGAAGCGTCCAGTGTGCCGCTGTTGGTCGCCGTGCCATGGCTGCCGGCTTCCAAGACGATGGTGCCATTGACGTTCTGCACGCTGCGCGCCTGGATGATGCCGGTGTTGTTGACCACGCTGGCCAGCACCGCATCGCGCGCACCTGCCGACAACAATACGGTACCGCCATCGGCCTGGATCAGACCGCCGTTGCCCGACAGGCTATCGAGCGTGCTCTGGTTCACGCGCAAGCTCACCAGGTTATTGCCGGCAAAGGAGAGCGTCACATCACTGCCTGCAGCCAGGGCGGTCGTGCCGGCGGTCGTGGCGATGCTGCCCTGATTGGAAACCTGCTTGCCGAGGAAGGCGACATAGCCGCCATTGGCGCTGTTGATGCTGCCCTGGTTGACGATGCTGCCGCTGCCCATGCCGCTGAAATTGCGCGTGCTGCTGCCCAGCGCGGCATCGTTGATGTCCAGGGTCGAGGCCACCAGTGAGCCGACGTTGACCTGGGCACCGGCACCAAAGAGGATGCCGTTGGGATTGATCAGGTAGACCTGTCCATTGGCATTCAACTGTCCCATGAACTGGGTGGCGTTGACGTCCTGGATGCGATTGACCGCAATTGCGCTGGCCGAGGGCTGGACGAAGTTGACCTTCTCCCCACTGCTGGTATTGAAGGATTGCCAGTTCACCGACAGGTTCTGGCTGCCTTGCGTGACAGTGGTGGTATTGCCGGACTGGCTGATGCTGCCGCTGCCGGCCGTGACCGCCCCTCCGCTGGGCCCGGCCATGGCCAGTGCGCTGGCTGCCGACAAGGCAGCCGCGGCAGCCAGCCGACGCGAGACTTTCTTGCCCTGCCCGCGCGTGCGTTCCGAGACGATGACCCAGGCCTGTTGCACATGGCTCCAGACCAAGCGATAAATTCTGTTCATGGACGCATGGCGCATGATGTGTTCCCCCCTGATGGCCGCGTTGCGCCGGATCGTCGAGTGGCGACCAAGCGCTGACAACGCGGTGACTACGGCCTATTGATATTGAATGTGGCGAGATGCTCGGCCACCCGGCGATCCAGTTCGGGACGCCAGGCCGGCGGCATCACCGCCAGCACCAGTTGCGCAATGCGCTCGATCAGGGCCTGCTGGTCCGCATCCTTGCTGGTGGCCTTGGCGGCGCTGTTCCACATGTAGATCCGGGCCAGCTGGTCGGCGCTCAAGGCGCCGGTGGCAGGATCAGGCGCAGCGTTGGCATACAGGACGGCCACCGGCAGATAAGCCGGCGCATAACCTTCGGAGGCCGCCCGTTCCAGCCAGGACAAGGCCAGGCGCAAATCCGCTTGCCCGCCCTCCCCCTGACTCAACATGAGGCCCAAATGAAACTGCGCCGCCAGGTTGTGGCGTTCGGCTGCTTGCTGATACCAGTAACGGGCGCGCTCCAGGTCTTGGGGCAGCTGCCGGCCTTCGCGAAAATAATCGCCCAGCCGCAACATGGCCGACGACGAGTCGGCTTGCGCCGCACGCACGCACAGCGCGAGGCCCTGCCCGAGGTTGCGCGGCAGCAGACGCCCGTCGATGTAGAGCTCGCCGGCTGAACACCAGGCGTAGGCGATGCCGGATTCGGCCGCCTTGACGTACCAGCGGACGGCCGCTGCGCCATCGGCTGCGCGACCAATGCCACCTGCGTAGCAGTCGCCCAGGAATTGCTGTGCGGCCGGAATATTGGCCTGTGCAGCCTGCTCGAACCAGCGGCAGGCAGCGACCGGGTCCGATGGGCGCCCCCAGCCTTCGCGTTCGAACAAGCCCAGGTTGAACTGCGCCAGGGGATTATCCGCAGCAGCACGGCTATAGAGCGCATGGGCAGAAGCGTAGTCCTTGGCGGCCAAGGCCTGATCGGCACCGGCCAAAGCTTGGCCCAGATCACGCGTGGCGGCCCATGCGTGGCAAGAGCAACCCAGTGCGACAAGCCACGCAAGGGTGCGAAAGAAATACACGATGAATTTCCTCAATCGATGAGCAGTGGGTAGCCTGGGCGGCCCACTGCTCATACCAACAACACCAACAACACCAACAATGCCAACAAGAACTTGAAGCGTGAATTCAAGTTGATTCTTGATGACTCAATTGTCACGCGACGGATAAATTCCGTTTTTCGCAGCAATGTAATAAGTCATTGCCAGATAAGGCGGCAGCAAATTAATGGGGACGCCGCCGCCCAGCGTATTGGTCACGCCCGGGGTCGTGGCACCGCTGCCACTAATGGTCGTATTGGCGTTGCCGGTCACAGCGACCGGTGCGGTGCTGCCGGCGGCTACCGTGAGCGTCATCGTGCCACCGAGGGCATTGTTGTTGAGGTTGCTGTCAGGCGTACCGTTTGCGTACAGGTTCGCTGTGGCGGCAGGAGGCTTGCCCAGATAGTTCCCCGATGGCGTGCCTTGGCCGCCGCTGCCGGAGACGGTCTTGATCACCAGCCCGGTGGGTGGACCGGAGACGGTGACGCCAGCCAGGTCGGCCGTACCCGACAAGCTGCTGAGGGTGGTAGTGGCCTTGATACCGGAAAGATTGACCGCAGCCGAGGGAATGAAGAACTGATGCTGTGGCAGTTGGTCCATCGTCAGCGTCACGCTGGCCTGCCCACCCTTTTTGCCGGCAGGAAAAGTGCCGTCGGTATTGGCCCCGATGATCACGCGACCACGCAGGTCAGGCAGCTTGAAATTGCTATTCGACTCACTACCGTAGGTAGCGCCGATGAGCGAATACAAGGCAGCGTACTGATTGACCGAAAGCAGCTGTCCCGTAGCAGGAACATAGGCATTGTTGAAGCTGCCGTAGGTGGCCGGCGTGGCCATGATGCACACGCTGGCCAGGACCGGCGTGTCAGAACATGCATGGCTGCTGCTACTCCAGAAGAATGCTGTTGTGGCCATCAGACCGACGGTCGACCACTTGCGATAAATGGATCTCACCCCTATACCCCCGTATAGTTATTAATGGAAAAGGAAGCAGACCTTTCATATTTTTCTTTGTGGATCTGAATTCCAAAATCAATTCTGAATGTAATTTCCGGTAAAGGCAAGAAATCTACTTTGCCGTTTGATTCAAATCATTCACGCGTGTCTTCTTGCTGCTTCAGCGCTCCGCCTCCGAGCTCTTCATTAAGAAAATCGCTTCATCTCGCCTCCGGTGAACAGGCTCAGACACGATGCCAGGACAGCAACGCGCTGCATGAAAGCGCTTCTGGCGGACGACCTTGATCTCCGCCTCGCAGGACTTCAGGACAGCTCTGCCGAAGGCTGCACCAGGCTATCGGGACGGATATCGGCAATGCGGCGCGCCCCCGTCAAGGTCATGGCCACCTGCATCTCCCTGGCAAACAGACTCAGCACATTCTCCACCCCGGCCTGCCCCTCTGCGGCCAGCGCATAGATGAAGGCGCGCCCCAGCATCACCGTATCGGCGCCCAATGCCAACAGCCGCACCACATCCAGCCCCGAACGCACGCCCGAATCCACCAGCAGGGCGAGATCCCCTTTCACCGCACTGGCGATCTCCGGCAAGGCGCGCGCAGTCGAGAGCACGCCGTCCAGCTGGCGGCCGCCATGATTGGAGACCACGATGCCATCGGCACCGAATCGGACCGCCTCGCGCGCATCCTCGGGATCAAGGATGCCCTTCAACAGCATGCTGCCCTGCCAGGAATCGCGTATCCACTGCAGGTCATGCCAGCCGATGCCCGGATCGAAATTGGCCCCCAGCCAGCCTACGTAATCTTCCAGTCCGGTCTTCTTGTTGAGATAGGCCGAGACGTTGCCGAGATCATGCGGACGTCCCAGCAAACCCACATCCCACGCCCAGCGCGGATGCGTGACGGCCTGCAGATAGCGGCGCAGCGCCGCGTTGGGCCCGGACATGCCCGAATGGCGGTCGCGATAGCGTGCGCCCGGCACCGGCATGTCCACCGTGAACACCAGCGTGCGCACACCCGCCGCCCAGGCGCGGTCCAGCACGTTCTTCATGAAGCCGCGGTCCTTGAGCACATACAGCTGGAACCAGATCGGCCGCGTCACCGCCTGCTGCACCTCTTCGATCGGGCACACCGACACCGTCGACAAGGTGAAGGGGATGCCCGCCTTCTCCGCTGCCCGGGCCGCCTGCACTTCCCCGCGCCGGGCGTACATCCCGGTCAGGCCGACCGGCGACAGCGCCAGCGGCATGGCCAGCGACTGGCCCAGCAGCGTGGTGGAGAGATCGACTTCGCCCACTTCCTTGAGTACCCGCTGACGCAAGGCCAGCTGGCGCAGGTCCAGCGAATTGCGCGCCAGCGTGTGTTCATCGTAGGCACCGCCGTCGATGTAGTCGAACAGGAAACGCGGCAAGCGACGCCGGGCGGCTTCGCGGTAATCGTGGGTGGAAGAGATGATCATGATGGTCCTGGTAACGTGAAAGAAATCAAACGGCAGCGGCACGCCGTGCACGGGCGGGGGCTTCTTCGATGTCCAGCAGGCGCTGCTGTACGAAGTCGAGATGCGCATTGGCATGCTGGCGCGCCTCCTCGGCGCGGCCGGCGAGGATGGCATCGAGGATCTGGCGATGCTGCTGATCCAGTTGGACCACGATGTCCGGCAGGCGATACAGCTGGCGCAGGGTGTCGGCAATGCTGATCTCCAACAGCCGCAACAGCCCCGACATCACCTGCCGCAACACCACATTGCGCGAGGCCTGGGCGATGGCGAGATGGAAGGCCGCATCGGTGCGCGCCTGTGCGGCCAGATCGTCGAGCGGCGCGGTGGAGACGGCAAGATAGGCCTGCTGCAGGCGGCGCTTGTCGTCGTCGCTGGCGCGCAGGGCGGCGAAATAGGCCGCATCGCCTTCCAGCGAAAAGCGGATCTCGGCCACGTCCTTCCAGTACCCGGCATCGCTGCGCGCCAGTGGAGCCAGCGGCTGCAAGGCCTCGGCAATCGGGTCGGTCAGCGCCGCCTGCTCGTCGTCCGCCATGAAGGTGCCGCCACCGTGGCGCGCCACCAGCACACCCCGGCTGGCCAGCACGCCAATGGCCTCGCGCAGGGACGAACGCGACACCCCGAACTCGGCCGCCAGCGTGCGTTCAGACGGCAGCTTCTGGCCCGGTGCCAGCGCTTGCCGGGCAATCAGGCTGGCCAGGCGATCAACCAGGGGAGAGGCAGTCATCGGCAACTCACTTTCTTGGTGGTCGGACCACTTTGCAGGATCCTTGGGGAGGAATTGCAGTCGATTGTAGTATTCGCTTCTCGGACGCCACAATGCCTTTGCATAGTGGTCCGACCACTTCCGTATTTCGCCATGCGACTCCTGCTCCGTTCATCTGCCCGTCCGCTCGCTGCCCATGCCCGCCGCATTGCCCGGCGGCTGGAACTGCGTTCCTTCCCGCTGTTGCAGGAGCAGTTCAATGCCGGGGAAGGCGTGCGCGCCGGCGTGGCCATTGCCTTGCCGCTGGCGGCTGCGATGCTGAGCGGCCAGCGCTGGCTGGCATGGGCCGTGTTCGCGGCCTTCTGGACCTGCCTGTGCGACGCGCCGGGGCCGCACGCACAACGCCGCAGGCTGCTGGGCGGCTTTGCCGTGGCAGGCACGGCGG
>NZ_DBIC01000295.1:6416-14017 GCF_002296545.1 Herbaspirillum sp. UBA812
CGTGGCAGGCACGGCGGTGGCCTTCTTCGGTGCCTGGAGCGCCTCCTGGGCCCCGCACGCGGCCCTGCTGAGCGCGCCGTTGATGGTGCTGGGCGTGGTGACGCTGACCGCTGCCATCGAGTCCGGCACCCTGCTGGGGACGCTGCTGGCAGTGGTCGCCGTGGTGGCGGCAGGTTTTCCGCACGGGGCGGCGATGGCCGCGCTGCAGGCCGCCTCCTTCTGCGCCGGTGCCGCCTGGGCCTGGCTGCTGATCAATCTGGCCTGGCGTCTCGACGACCAGGCTGCCCTGCGCCAGGCGGCCCGTGCGGCGCTGCTGCGCATGATGGACATGAGCCTGGCCCTGCTGGCCGCGCCGCCCGGACAGCACCGCGACCAGCACTGGCACCGTGAGCACGGCGAACATCGCCGCGCCACACGGCTGGCGCTGGAACGCCTGCGGACCATGCTGCAGCGGCATGCGGGCACACCCATGGCCGAGGCGGATGCATGGGAACGCCGGCTGGAAGCCTGCGAAATGCTCTTCCACACCCTGATCGCACTGGAGCATGCGGCCATCCAGCAACTGGCCAGTCCGGGCGAGCGCCGCCGGGCTGCGCGTGTGGCCATCGCCGTGCTGCTGCACGCCCTCGCCGTTCTGGAGACATCCCCCGCGAAGGCCAACCGGCCGCGCAGCGCCCGACCGCACGCTGCAGCAGCCGATCCCCTGATCGCCGGCTGCCTGCGCGCGCTGGCGCAAGCCGACCGCCTGCTGCAGGCACGGCAAGCCGCGCACGCCGGCCCGTGCTCGTTGCCGCCCTCGCCTGCCCCGGCGGTCCCGCCCCGCAACCGCCTGCGTGCCGGCCTGCTGCGGGGCTTGCAACAGGGGGGACGCCAGGCTGCCGGCGTGGCCGCCGTGTTCTATGCGGCCGAGGCCTTTCATCTGGGCTATCCGTACTGGGCGACGATGGCGGTGGTCGTGGTGTTGCAGGGCGCGGCGCGCCAGACCTGGACACGCTGCCTGGAACGCATCCTGGGCAGCCTGCTGGGCGGCCTGCTGGCCTTGACGCTGCTGCAGCTGGTCCCGGCCCACGGCCTGCTGCTGCCGCTGGTGGCAGTCCTGCTGGCAGGGCTGGCAATTGCCCTGCGGCTGGTGAACTACACGGTGTTCGTGGTGTTTCTGACCATGCTCTTCATCTGCGTGACCGACATGCTGCAGCCCGGCACCGGGATCGCCTCGGCCCGCGCACTGGACAACCTGATCGGCAGCGCTGCCGCCCTGCTGGCCGCGCTGGCGCTGTGGCCCGATCTCGGCGCTACGCCGCGCCAGCGCATCGCGGCCGGACTGGAAGCCAATCGCGCCTATCTGGACGCCGTCCTGTCGCAGCAGCCAGCTCCTGTGCTGCGACAGCTGCAACGCCAGGCCGGACTGGCCAGCATCGAGGCCGAAACCGCGCTGCACGAGCTCGGCGGTCTGCGCCGCCAGCGCGACGCCCTGAGCGCCGATGAAGTCGCTTCCCTGCGCAGCCTGCGTGAGCTGGCCGGGCAAGCCTCGGTTCAGTGGCACCGGCAAAACGGCCGCGCCGACGCTCCCTGAAAAACGGCGCTTCCCTTCATCTTTTTCCGGAGGGAAAGAGCACAACATCAGCAGCGACGCGGATATCTGCCGAAACCTTCACTTCGTTCATCAAACCGGGGGGTTGTTGTCATTTTGTCATTTTCGTGTGATAGATTGCCCTTCATGATTGGCACTACCGGAACAACGGCGACGACTGCGGCGTGCACCGCGAAGCGCCGGGCCGGTAACGCGCGCGGGGGCGCGCAGGCACACGCCAGACAACAACAACGACCGGCAGCAACGACCGGTCCTTATCGATGGGGGTACAGGCATGCCGCACAAACGCGCAGCCTTCGGGGAAAGTCATCTGATGCCGCAATCCACACTGCTGGCGCGGGCACGCCACTGGCTGGGCAGCCTGCCGGCGGCTTGCGTGGTGGCGCTGGTGTCGGTGAGCTATGCGGTCAGCTATGCCGTCATGATCTTTGGCGCCAGCGGCGATGCCCTGCTGCAGGCCGGGCTGCCGCTGATGTTCGTCACCAGCGTGCTGTGCCTGCTGGTGATCTGTTTCACCAGTTCGCTGCCCTTCATGCTGGGCGGGGCGGACTCCAATTCGGTCGGCCTGCTCTCGCTGATGGTCGGCGGCATCAGCGCCACCATGCAGCGCGCCCAGCTCTCTCCAGCCGAGATCCTGGCCACGGTCACCATCGCCATCACCCTCAGCAGCCTCCTGGTCGGATTGGCGCTCATGGCGCTGGGCGCACTGAGGCGCGGCAACCTGGTGCTGTTCGTGCCGTTCCCGGTGGTCGGCGGCTTCCTCGCCGGGACTGGCTATCTGCTCTGGAGCGGTGCCTTCACGGTGCTGACCGGGCATCCCCTGGGGCTGGATGCCCTGCGCACCGGCATCGACCTGCACTGGCAGGAACTGCTGCCGGTGGCCATCGTGGTGATCGGCATGCTGGGCCTGCCGGGCCGCAAGTTCGATCATCCGCTGGCGCTGCCGGTCTCGCTGGCGCTGGCCAGTGCGGCCTTCTATGGCGCGCTGGCGGCCAGCGGACTGTCGCTGGCGCAGGCCCGCGCGCTGGGCTGGATGTTCGCGCCGCTGAGCCTGGGCCATGTGCAGCTGCCGGTGCAGGTCTCCTGGTCGCTGGTGCACTGGGACATCCTGTGGCGTCACTATGGAGAATTGCTGGCCCTGATCGCCGTGACCACGCTCGCGATCCTGCTCAACGCCACCGGCGTGAGCCTGGCCACGCGGCGCGAAGTGGACTTCAATCGTGAACTGCGCAGCGCCGGCCTGGCCAACATGCTCAGCGGATGCTTCGGGGGCGTGGTCGGCTGCCATTCGCTCTCGCGCACCTTGCTCAATTACCGCTTCGGCTCGCGCGATCGCGTCGCCACCCTGCTGGCGGCGGTGCTGTGCCTGGTGTGCGCGCTGTTCTTCATTCCGCTGCTGGGCTATTTCCCCAAGCCGGTGCTGGCCGGGCTGTTGATCGGCCTGGGTGGCGGACTGCTCAATGAATGGCTGGTCCGCAGCCGCCGTCTGGCGCGCGGGGATTATTTCCTGATCGTGCTGATCGTGGCGGTGGTGGCCTGCTATGGCTTCGTCACCGGCGTGGCGCTGGGCGTGGTGGTGGCCTGCGTGCTGTTCGTGCTGGACTATGGTCGGGTGTCCTGCGTGAAGATGGAATTCACCGGCGCCACCCTGCACTCCAAGCTCGAGCGCGGTGCCGCCGCCCATGCGGAACTCAAGCAGCTGGGCCAGCGCGTCTTCGGCATGCGCCTGCAGGGTTTCCTGTTCTTTGGCAGCGCCAACCAGATCGTGCATCGGGTGCGCGAGCAATTGCAGTCGCCGCGCCAGTTCATCATCATCGACTTCCGCCATGTGCAGGGACTGGATGCTTCCACCTCGCAAAGCTTCGTCAAGCTGGCGCAGGTGTGCGAGCAATACAAGGTGACCCTGATCCTGACCGGCATTGCCGATCCCATCCGCCGTCCGATTGCGCGTGCCGCTTTCAGCGGCACGGCACCGCGCGAGTTTGCCGATCTCGACCTGGCCCTCGAATGGGTGGAAGACCGCCTGCTGGAACAGGCCATGCGGAATGAATCGCGCGATGCCCTGCACAGCAGCCTGGCCGAGCATTTTGATGCGCGCGAAATGGCGTCGCTCATGGCGCGCATGGAGAAGGTGGAGATGGCTGCCGGCACGCTGCTGTTCCGCAAGGGCGATGCGGGTGATTCAATGTATTTCATCGACGAAGGTCTGGTCAGCATCTCGCTGCCGCTGGAGGGCGGCGGCCGCATGCGCCTGCGTTCTTTCGGCAGTGCCACCATCGTCGGCGAGATGGCGCTCTATCGCGGCCAGCGGCGCACCGCCGACGTCGTCACCGACCGCCCCACACTGGCCTGGCAGCTGACGCTGGCCAGCCTGCGCCAGCTGGAACAGGACGATCCGGCCACGGCCTTGCGCCTGCATGCGTATGTGGTCAAGGTCATTGCCAGCCGGCTGGAATCGACCAATGAGGCGTATCGACTGGCTTATTGAGCCGCACGCAGTGCCGGCAGGCCGAGCTTGTCGAGAAACTCGCCGACAATGGGCTCCCAGATCTCGGGGCCACGGGCAAAGAGCGTATGCCCGTTCTGGGCGAAGGGCGGCAGGAGCCGATAGTCTGCATTGCCACCGGCCTTGACGAAGGCCTCGTGCCACGCCTTGCTGTGGACCGGGGCGAAGTAGAGGTCGTTCTCGGTATAGATCCACAACATGGGCATCTTCGCGGCGTGGCCAAAGCGGGCATACATCTCTTCCAGCAGCTGGGGGGCGCAGGGATTGCCGGGACGTTTTTCCGGATCGCCGCCGGCGCCGCCGGCAAAATTGATCGCGCCCACTACCCCCTCGGGATTGCGCGCGGAAGCGGCCACCGTGAGGTAGCCCCCCACCGACTGTCCCACCAACAGCACACGCTTGGCATCGACATACGGCTGCTGCCGGGCGTAATCCAGCACGGCCAGGATTTCGGTGCTGCCGGCCTCGGCCATGGGCGCGTAATCCTTGCTGGAGCAACTGCCGCTGTCCTCGGGATCGAACTGCGTCATGTAGGCGCCGTAGCCGATGCGGGTCGGCTCGAAGACGGCAAAGCCGCGCGAGACGAAGTAGCGCACCTGCCTGGTGAAGCGAAAACGCGGCGGATCCTGGCGATTGGTGGGACTGCGTCCGTGACTGAGGATGACCACCGGAAAAGGCCCCGGTCCGGCCGGCTTGAACTGGGTGATGACGACCTTGCCGCTCTCTTGCCGGCCATACAGGTCCTTGACGCTGACGTCGATGCTGGTGACCGATTCGTTGATGTCCAGCGACAGTTGCTGGGCGCGTCCAGCGAGGGGAGCGAGGAGAAGGCAGCACAGGCCCAGTGTCGGCAGCAGCCTGCCGAAGGCGAAGAAAGAGAATTGGCGCATGGAATTTTTATGATGAGGGCCGAGCAGGCCGGAGCGCATAAGCTACCGCCAGTCCCGAGCGCCAGGCAAGCACTTTTGCAAGTCGACGGCTGGCGCCTCCAGTCACGGCGATCCTATATACTGCTGCCTTCCCCGTAGCCACCACGGGCCGCGCGCGGCGCGGTCCTGCATTGACCATGTCCGAGCAAGCCCCCGAACCGATCTTCCCCGATGACGCCGTTGCCGGTGCCGACACCATCCCCGCACCGCGCGCATGGATCGTGCTGCAGAACGTGCAGGAGGTGGAGACCTGGATCGACACCTACAACCGCGAGCTGCAGGCCGTGGTGTTCCGTCACAAGATGAACACCGTCAACGCCGGCCAGGGCATCTGCTTTACGCTGGAGCTGGGCGGCGATATCCATCTGCACACCACGCCCGAAGGCCAGATCCTGCTGGACGTGAGCGAGGAAGCCTCATGGGCGGCCCCGGTCATCAGCGCTGCCGCCAACGTGCCGGCCCCCGCAGGCAGCGTATGGGTGCTGCCGCCGGATACGCTGACGCAACTGATCCTGGGATTGTCGGGGCTGATCGCCACGTCGCAGTTCGTGTTGCGGCATGAGTATCGGCTGGGCAAAGGCGTACGTCCGACTTATTGAATCAAAATGAAAATACGCATACTCGTCCTGTTACTTGGATTGCCGTCGTTTCCTGCGCTGGCAGCGCCCCTCTCCCAGAGCCTCTGCAAGCCGGGAGAGAAAATCATTTACAGCTGTCAGACCGCGCGCAAGAAAACGGCGTCACTGTGCGCCTCGGCGGACTATCCCGACAAGCGCAGTCGCTTGCAATACCGCTTCGGGACTGCAAGCAAGATCGAGATGCAATTTCCCGAGACGCCCCAGCCTGCGGAAGGACGATTCTTTCGCAGCTACACCATGTATTCGGGTGGTTACGAATCGCATGTCCGTTTCAGTACCGACAGCTACGATTATTTTTACTATGACCGGATGATTCGCACCGGTTTCAAGGGACAGAACCTCCCCAAGGATTCCTCCGGTCTGGTGGTGCGTGAACGCAGCAGCGGCAAGGAACAGCATCGCGCTTGTTATCCGGATGCCGTCGAGACGGCGGGCAAAGATGGCCTGCCGGAGACGGAACTGGAAACCCTGAATCTTCCCGACTGAAAGCAAGACCAATGAAAGAACGTACCCTGATCGCCGCTGGCGCGCTGAACATGTTCGTGGCCGTGGGCTGTGGCGCCTTCGGCGCGCACGGTTTGAAGAAAATGATTTCCGAAGAGATGCTGGCGATCTGGCATACCGCCGTGACCTACCAGGTCATGCACGCGCTGGGCATGATCGCCGTGGCGCTGCTGATGCCGCGCATGGCCGGTGCCGCGCTGCACTGGGCCGGCCGGCTGATGCTGGCGGGCATCGTCATCTTCAGCGGCAGCCTCTACCTGCTGGCCCTGACCGGTACCCGCATCCTCGGTGCCATCACGCCGTTTGGCGGTGTGGCCTTCCTCGCCGCGTGGCTGCTGGTGGCATGGGCGGCGCTGAAGAACCGTTAAGCTGCGCTTAAGGTTCTTCGCGAGAGCATTAAACCGGCGTTAATGCTGTTTCAGGCCGCCTCACGCGCCGGATGCGCCTGCTTGCGGTACAGGAACTCCAGCACCGCCGTGCGATAGGCACCATACTGCGCATCCTGCGCCAGCGAGACACGGTCGCGCGGACGTGGCAGCTTCACTTCCACGATCTCGCCAATGGTGGCGGCGGGACCATTGGTCATCATCACGATGCGGTCCGACAGCAGCACTGCCTCATCCACATCGTGGGTCACCATCACCACCGTCGATTCAGTCTTGGCGACGATCTTCAACAACTCATCCTGCAGGTGCGCACGGGTCAGTGCATCGAGTGCGCCGAAGGGTTCATCCATCAGCAGGACCTTGGGCTCCATCGCCAGCGCGCGGGCAATGCCGACACGCTGCTTCATGCCGCCGGAGATCTCATTGGGCCGCTTGCTCTCGGCCGCCGTCAGGCCGACCAAGGCCAGCGCGGCGCGCGTGCGGTCACGCAACTGGGTGCGATTTTCGCTGGCACCGAAGACGCGCTCCACACCGAGATAGATGTTTTCATAGCAGGTCAGCCAGGGCAGCAGCGAGTGATTCTGGAACACCACCGCACGCTCCGGTGCCGGACCACCGATCTCGCGATTGGCACACAGCAGTACGCCATCACTGGGCTTGAGCAGGCCCGCAATCAGGTTCAGCAAGGTCGACTTGCCGCAGCCGGAGTGGCCGATCAAGGTGACGAACTCGCCCTTGGCCACCGTCAGGTTGATCTCGCGCAGTGCATGGAACACGCCCTTCCTGGTGTGGAACACCATCTCCACACCGTGGATGTCGATGAACTTGCCGTTGATGTTGTCCATGATCCCGCCCTCCTCAGTTGTTGACCTGCTCGTAGGTGAACGCCTTGGCCAGCGCCACCAGCAATTGTTCCAGCACCAGCCCGACCACCCCGATGACGACGATGGCGATGATGATGTGCGGCACGTTCAGGTTGTTCCATTCATCCCAGACCCAGAAGCCGATGCCGACGCCGCCGGTCAGCATCTCGGCGGCCACGATCAC
>NZ_DBIC01000295.1:14315-15051 GCF_002296545.1 Herbaspirillum sp. UBA812
GGCGGCCACGATCACCAGCCAGGCCGTACCGATGGAAAGGCGCACGCCGGTCAGCATGTAGGGCAATACCGAAGGGAACAGGATCTTGGTCAGCACCTTCCATTCGGAGAGATTGAGCACGCGCGCCACGTTCATGTAGTCCTGCGGCACGCGCTGCACACCAACGGCCGTGTTGATGATCATCGGCCAGATCGAGCAGATGAAGATCGACCAGATCGCCGCCGGATTGGCCGACTTGAACACCAGCAGGCCAATGGGCAGCCAGGCCAGCGGCGAGACCGGACGCAGCAAGCTGATGATGGGGCCGAACATGCGCGAGAGGAATTCCACGCGGCCAATCGCAAAGCCCAGCGGAATGCCCACCAGCGCCGCCAGTCCGAAGCCCATGCCGACCCGCTGCAGCGAAGCCAGCACGTTCCAGCCTATGCCCTGGTCATTGGGACTGTTGCGGTAGAAGGGATCGGAGAACATCACGCCCGCTTCCTTCAGGGTCACCCATGGCGTGGGGAAGCTGGCGGTCTTCAAGGCAATGATCTGCCAGACCAGCACCAGCAGCGCCACCCCCAGCAGGGGCGGCACCACGCGCATGAAGAGGCCGCCCGCAATGATCTTCTTGCGCAGGCTGCGCGCTTTCACGCTGCCGGCAGCGCTGGCGGCGGGTGCCACCTGCGCTTCGTTGGCGGCGGCGGCACGCACCGGCTCGCCCGCAGCAGACACGCCCGCGGGGGCGGTGGCC
>NZ_DBIC01000027.1:0-14484 GCF_002296545.1 Herbaspirillum sp. UBA812
CGAAGACCTGGCACCCCGCTCGTCTCCTATCGATGAAGATCAGGACTTCGATGGTATGTGCTTCAACGAGGACGTCACTGCCGTTGATGAAAACTATCTGGAGATATCCCGCGAGTCCTCGTTCATGAGAGGCGGCGGAATTCTCTTCGCGATTATGCTTTTTTCCGTTTACGGATGGAATCTGGTCCCCGATATTTTCAGATCAGGATTTTCGTGGTTTCAACCTAGTCTCCTTATCGGAATACTCTCTTTATGTGTGGCAACGGCCAGCATAATCCTCACTTTAAAACTTCTCTATCTCGACCTACGCCTCCCGCGCGACACCCCGATTCGCTTCAACCGCAAGACTCAAAAAATCTATGTCTACGAATTTGTGAAACCGAAATACTGGTTCCAATTATGGCGCACGGAAATCAAGGTCCATGACTGGAATTGCATCGAGGCGGAACTCATCAAGATAGCGGGCTATACAGGAAAGGCTTATGTGGTCAGACACGAACTACTCCTCGTCGTCTGTCGCCCGGGAACCAATGAGGTAGTGGACAGAATCTCCCTCAAAGGCCTGGAGCCTCTCGACGCAATCCTGGCTGAGATGTGGGCTGGCATGCGCCGCTTCATGGAGGGCGGCCCAGACGCCGTACCCGGCATCGAAACCAAAGTCCGTGAAATTGGTTTCTTGTACAGCCTGTTTGCGTACATGCCTTATCTCTCACCGAGCGAAGCAGGTATCCGGTTTCGCAACAGCATGCGCTGGCATGACTGGGGGCTGGCCTGCATCACGATCTGGTTCTTCTGGCTCTGGTTCCCACTGGGCATCTGCCATCACTTCGCTATCTCCTGCGCGCCCGAACCACAATGGCCTATCGGGATCGATGCAGAAAGCCGATCACTTCAATCGCCCTGAAATCGATGCGTTGCCCAAGACAACACGACGACATCAGATCGGTGAATAATCGCAAGGGAATCCATGGTCCGCGCAAGTCATGCGCAGTCCCCCAAAAGGAAAACACAATGCTGATTTTCAATCATGTGACCGGCGCTGACTACATCGATTTCGATCCAGCGACAGGGCTCTGGCGTTATCCGGAAACAGAGCCCCACACACCGGAGCTGGACATCATCGCAAGGTTCGCGCTCCCGGTACGCGGAAGCTTCACGGAAGTGGACGGGCATCGCTATTACCTCTACTGGACAGCAGATCGCACCTTGATTTTCAGGCTTCCGGAGTGCACGGAGTACGCCTTGTTCCGCCACCTTGATGGCGCACACTTTGCAGATTTGCGAGAGGAAAAACGTATTGAGATCGGGCCTGCAACCTCTTGCGATGGCACGGCCATCCCAGGATATTCAACTGTCCGGTTACACGACAAAAACGGCGCCTTATTGCACCAGGTTTCTTATTTTTCTCACCGGTATCTCCAGCTCTACATGATGGACATCACGCCCTTTACGGACAGAGATCTTGGCACATGGGACTTCTTTGTTGCACTGAAGGACGCCTGCGAGAAAATCGGTGCCAAGTGCTCAAGCAAACCCGAGGATCTCGCTCTCGTCACGAGAATTCGCGCCATCACCGGCGAACCCTGTCCCCGCGATGGCTACTGGCTAATCGCCGATACGATGGACAAGCAGATGGAGCTGCAACGAGGCCAGTCGATGCCGCCCCATCAGGGCCGTAACGTCTGTTGGGAGTGGGTCTCTCGTGACTTCATTCCAGAGGGACTTTACTCGGATTGAAACGAATCACGACGCGTAATCCGACACAGCTGTCCGGGAACAATCCAGCACGGACGCATCATTGGCCGCCTCCGGTTTCTCGGCCACCATCCCCGCCTGCGGGCTCAGCGGCAGCCAGGCTTGATCCACCCCGGCCACCCGGCCGCAGGCATCCACCACCAGCCAGTCAAGCGCACGCCGCATCAGCCGCGCGCCTTCGACAGCACCACCAGCCAGCGGCGGAACAGCAGGATTTCCACATGGCCGGGCTCGATGCCCGCGCTGCATTCAATCACCGGATTGACCCGGTAACGGCGCACGTAGGTATCACGGCAGATGAAGATTTCGCGGCGACCCAGGCGGATGGCCAGCGAAGACGGGGTGGACGATGCAACAGCGAAGCGAGCGTCGGAAGCAAGATCAAAGTGGGTCATGGCAGCGATTCCTCTTCTTGTCGATAGGAGGCTTCACTTTAGCATAATACTGTATGAATACACAGTACTTTTTATACAGTACTGTACACACCATGGCGAGCATACAACAGCCGCCGCCACCCTGCCCTTCCGAGCCCGTCACGGCGTGGCGCTCAGGCCACACCGGCCGCCAGCCGGGCCCGGACGAAGCCGATATGCTCCCGCAGCACGTAGAACTGGTCGGCAAAGGCCAGCGGCATCTTCATGCGATTGACCGCAATCTCGATCTCGTCCAGGCGTTTGAGCATCTCGGCCTGCTCCTCCGGCGACTCGCGCGAGAGCCCGCGTTCCAGCGCGATCAGCTCGCCATACCAGCGATAGATGCGCGAACGCACGCGCCAGCCATACAGCATCGGCACCAGGCGAATGCCCGGAATCAACAACAGGATCACCGGCAGCACGATCACCACCGCACGGTCCACCAGGCTGCCCATCCAGAAGGGCAAAGTGCGATAGAAGAAAGTCTTGCCGGACTTGTAGTAGCGCGCCGCATCGTCGCTGATCGGATACTCATGCTCCAGCGGGGCCGGGAATTCCCCGGCCTTCTGCATCACGTTGGCTTTGCCATGCACCTCGCGGGCGGCGGCGATGAGGAGGTCCGAGAGCGCCGGATGCAGGTCCTCGCGCGCCACCAGCTCAGCCGTGGGCGCAATCAGTTGGGTATCCCGCGCCGGCAGGTTGTGCGCCAGGTCGAACACGCCCATGGGCATTTTGAGGGTATTGAGATAGCGGAAGCGCCGCACGTAGGCATCGGCCTGCGAGAAATCCAGCAGCCGGATGCCGGGCGCGCGCAAGAGCTTGCCCATGGTGGCCACCGAGACCGAATCACCCATCAGGAAGGCCGCATCGATCTTGCCGCTGGTCAGCGCCTGCGCGGCCTCGTCGCCGCCGATGTTCAACAGCTGGGTGCTGCCGCCCGACTCGACGCCATTGGCCTTGAGCAGCGTGGCCGCCAGCACGCTGGAACCACTGCCCTCCCCACCGATGGCAATCCGCTTGCCCGCCAGCTCCGACAGCTGCCGCAATGGCGGCACCGGCCGGCCATCCTCACGCGGCGGCGGCGCGCGGTAATACACCGACACCGGGACATAGGAAATACTGCCCAGCGATACCAGCGGGCTCAAGGATTCGGCCGGTACTGCGCCGGCCAAGCCACCCTGCACGAAACCGACTTCCACATTCTGGTCGGGGTCGGCCAGGCGCTTGAGGTTGTCCAGCGAGCCGCCGGTCTCGACGATGTCCAGCCGGATGCCGTCGCGCGCCAGCAGCGCCTTGTAGCGTTCGGCCACGCGCCAGAAATTGCTGTCCTTGGGACCGGCAGCAATGGTGATGGACGACGGCGGCGCCGGCCGGATCAGCCAGATCACCAGCCATGCGCCGATCAGGATCAGCAGGATGATGGGACCGAAGCTGACGGCGAGATCGCGCCACGAGATGGCCACGAAGCGCGCCCGGATGCGGGTGGCCGAGGGCGCGTAGGCGGAGAGTTTCTTGTCTTTGAGCATGCGCGCTATTCTAGCCGCGCATTCCGCCTTTGCATCGCCGCGCTTGTAACCCGATGTGACTCAATAGGTTTTATAAGGCAGGAACTTGCCCGACAGCATCACATTGACGCGATCGCCATTGGGGTCGGCCTGGCGCTGGATATCCATCTTGAAATCGATGGCACTCATGATGCCGTCGCCGAACTCTTCGTGGATCAGTTCCTTGATGGTGCTGCCATAGACACTGACGATCTCGTACCAGCGATAGATCAGCGGATCGGTCGGCACCGGGGTCGGCAGCGATCCCTTGTAAGGCACGATCTGCAGCCACAGCGTTTCTTCGTCGGTGAGTTCGAACAGTTCCTGCGCCGCGGCGGCCTGCTTGGCCGTCAGGGTCATCTGGCCCAGCATGGCGGCGGTAGTCCACTCCTTGCTCTGGCCGATACGCTCGGCGATCTGGGCCCAGGTCATCTTCTTGCTGACCTTGGCGGTGACGATCTTCTGGGTGACTTGATTGCGGTCCATGCGCTCTCTCCTTGTGGTGGACGAAAAATGAAAACCGACGACACTTTGTAGTGCGCGTCATCGATCCTGACGAAACGATGCTGCAAAACGACGATATAAACTGACGAAATGGCAGGTCACCCTGCCCCTGCCTTCATGCCGCAACCTGCTCCAGCCCCGGCATGACGATGCGGGTCGGCAGGCGCGCTGCGCCGCTGGCCTGCGCTGCCTGGATCTGGCGCGAACGATGCACCAGGAAATCGACCAGGTGATTGCGGATGCGATAGAACTGCGGATCGTGGTGCATGCCTTCGCGCGTGCGGTTCTTGGGCAGCGTGTTGATGACCACCTCGGCGATGCAGGCCTGCGGGCCGTTGGACATGAGGAAGATCTTGTCCGCCAGCAGGATCGCTTCATCGACGTCGTGGGTAATCATGAACACGGTCTGGTGCGTGGCCGCGCAGATCTTCAGCAACTCGTCCTGCACCACGCCACGGGTCAAGGCATCGAGCGCACCGAAGGGCTCGTCCATCAACAGCATCTTGGGCTCGATGGAAAAGGCGCGTGCAATGCCCACGCGCTGCTTCATGCCGCCCGAGAGTTCGGAGGGCTTCTTGTGTTCAGCGCCCTTCAGTCCCACCATCTCAATGAACCGCCGTGCATGCTCCTCGGCCTTGACACGCGGCCAGTCCGGCCAGCGCGAACGCACCGCGAACACCACATTGCCCAGCACGCTGAACCAGGGCATGAGGGCGTGGCTCTGGAACACCACACCACGATCCAGGCTCGGTCCCTTGACTTCGCGCTGGTCCATGATGACGACACCCTCGCTGGCCGCGTCCAGCCCGGCCAGCACGTTGAGGATGGTGGTCTTGCCGCAGCCCGAGTGCCCGATCACGCAGACGAATTCACCGCGATCGATACCGAAGGACACCTGCTCGAACACCGGCGTCGCACCCGCTGCATAACGCTTGGCCAAGCCCTGCACGCTCAGGAAATTGTGATCCATGCTGCTGCTCCCTTCATTCGACATAGGTGACCCACTTCTGCAGCCGCGCAAAGATCAGGTCCAGCACCATGCCGGTCACGCCGATGACCAGGATAGCGAAGATCACGCTGGTCAGCGACAGGTTGTTCCATTCATTCCAGACGAAGTAGCCGATGCCGGTTCCGCCCACCAGCATCTCGGCGGCCACGATCACCAGCCAGGCGATGCCCATGGAGATGCGCATGCCGGTCAGGATGGTGGGCGCTGCCGCCGGCAGGATCACCAGGAAGGCGCGCCGCAGCGGTGCCACCTCCAGCGTCTTGGCCACGTTCAACCAGTCGCGCCTCACCGAGGCCACCCCGAAGGCGGTGTTCATCAGCATCGGCCAGACCGAGCAGATGAAGATCACGAACACCCCCGACACCGAGGAATCCTTGATGGTGTAGAGCGCCAGCGGCATCCAGGCCAGCGGGGAAATAGGCTTCAAGATCTGGATGAAGGGATTGAGCGCACGCTGCATCAGCGGCGACATCCCCAGCAGGAACCCCAGCGGCACCGCCACCACCGCCGCAATCGCAAACCCCAGCCCGACCCGGCCCAGCGAATAGGCCAGCTGGATGCCGATGCCCTTGTCATTGGGACCGTTGTCGTAGAAAGGATTGCTCAGTTCCTTGCGGATGGTCTCGCCCATCTGCGCCAGTCCGGGGAAGCCATCACGCTTGGCCGCGCCGCTGCTCTTGCCCATCAGCCTGGCGTACTCATCCTGGGCGGCACTGGCGGCGCTCTCCTTGGGCAGCGTGGCCAGGTGCCACACCATCAGCAGTGCGGCCAGCAGCAGCAGGGAAATGAGCGCAGCGCGCCAGCCTAAATGCCGGCCCTGCATCACGCGCTCCTCTTGATGGCGAAGCTGTTCACGTAGGCGTCGGCCTTGTTGGCATCGAACTCCTTGCCCATGATGGAATACTTGCGGTAGGCCCCGTCCGGCACCGGCTGGCCCAGCTCCTTCATGTGCTTCTTGGCCTCGGTCAGCAGCAGTACCTTTTCGGCGATGGCCTTGTAGTCGACGTCGCCCTTGATGTAGCCCCAGCGCTTCATCTGCGTGAGGATCCACACCCCCATCGAATCCCAGGGCACCGGATCGAAGTCGGCGCGGCCAGGCACGTTCTTGACGTTGCCCAGGCCATCGGCGAAGCGGCCGGTGAGCACCTGCTCCACCACCGTCTCCGGCTGGTTCAGGTAGGCCGGCGGCGAGATCACCTTGGCCACCAGCGAGCGGTTGGCCGGATCGCGGGCCATGGCCGCAGCAGTCAGCACGGCGCGGAACAGTGCCGCGAAGGTGTTGGGATTCTGCTTGATGAACTCTTCGGAGGTGCCGAAGGCGCAGCAGGGGTGCCCGTCCCAGATATCCTTGGAGAGGATATGAATGAAACCGACCTCGTCATAGACCGCGCGCTGGTTGAACGGGTCCGGCCCGAGGAAACCGTCGATGTTGCCTGCGCGCAGGTTGGCCACCATTTCCGGCGGGGGCGTCACGCGGATCTGCACGTCGCGGTCCGGGTCCAGGCCGTGCTCGGCCAGGTAGTAGCGCAGCAGGAAATTGTGCATCGAATATTCGAAGGGGACGGCGAACTTGAAGCCCTTCCATTGTTTGGGATCGCGCTTGTCCTTGTGCTTGGTATGCAGCGTGATGGCCTGGCCGTTGATGTTCTGGATGGTGGCCACGCGCATCTGCGTGGCATTGCTGCCCACGCCCATGGACATGGCGATGGGCATGGGCGAGAGGAAGTGCGAGGCGTCGTGTTCCTTGTTGATCATCTTGTCGCGGATCAGCGCCCAGCCGGCCGTCTTGTTGAGCGACACGTTCAGGCCCTGCTTGCGATAGAAGCCCAGCGGATCGGCCATGATGAGCGGTGCGGCACAGGTGATGGCGATGAAGCCGATCTTGAGGTCCTTCTTTTCCAGCGCGCCATTCTTTTCCTGCGCCATGGCCTGCAGCGAGCCCAGCGGCAGCACGCTGGCAATGGCCGCGCGCGCCGCATTCTTGCCCACTGCGCGCAGGAAATCACGGCGTTCGGCCACGCGCGGGAAGAGCGAACGCATCAGAGCTTCTTCCACCACGTCATTGGTCAGGGTTTCGACATTGCGGCCACGCTGCAGGCGCAGCTGCTCGGCCAGCACATCGGCCTCGTGCTGCTGCTGGCTGCCGTGGCGGCCGCAGGAACAGCCCTGCCCGGCGCGTTCGGCTTCATAGGTGTGGAACAGATTGGTCTCTGGTGCGTCCGGCATGATTCCCCCGTTTGGTGAATGTGAGGTGAGTTGCTGCTTTCACCTGCACTACCTGCAAGGGATTTGCCAGCGCGCTGCATTACGTCATGGGCTCACGACATCTTGTAGTGCTGCCACTACAAGCAGCGTCGATCGCATCGTCAGAATGACGAAAACGCGCTGCAAAATGACGACACACGGTGAGAAATGCTCACACCGGCAGCAACTGGTGCCGCACGGCATACATGGCGATGCCCACATCATTGGAAGCCCCGGTCTTCTCCAGGATGCGGCTGCGATAGGTGCTCACCGTATTGGGGCTCAGCTCCAGCTGGTCGGCAATTTCCTTGACGCTGCGCCCGGCGGCGATCAACTGGAAGACCTGGTATTCGCGGTGCGACAGGCTCTCATGCGCGGCGCGCTGCGGGGCCGTGGCGCGCTGGGCCAGGCCGGAGGCCAGCGTCTCGGCCATCTGTGCGCTCACGTAGAGGCCGCCGCCAGCGGCCTTGCGAATGGCTTCCACCAGTTGTTCGGGATCGGTGCTCTTGTTGAGATAACCCGCTGCGCCCAGCTTGTAGCAGCGGGCCGCGTATTGTTTCTCGGGATAGGTGGATAGCATCAGCACCGGCAGGCGCGGCATCTCCTGCTTGATCTGGCGCAGCACGTCCAGCCCGTCCTGCTGGGGGATGGCGATGTCCAGCAGCACCAGGTCGATCGCCTCCACCCGCGCACTGTGCAGCACCTCCGGCCCGCTGGCGCATTCGGCGGCCACTTCGATGTCGGGCGTGTCGGCCAGGATCTGCTTCAAGCCCTCGCGCACGATGCGATGGTCGTCGCAGAGCAGGATGCGGATGTTGTCGCCGGGACGGCTCATGGCAGCTCCCGGCGGGCGTGATGGGGCAGGCGCAGGCAGACCAGCGTGCCCGGCCTGCCGTACTCTGGTGCATACCGCGCACCAGCAATGCTCAATGCGCCACCGAAGTGCAAGGCGCGCTCGCGCATGCCCATCACGCCATAGGACGTGGCCGCTTCCTGCGCGGCGCGGGGCGTGCCCACGCCATCGTCTTCCACTTCCATGCGCAGTTCTGCCGGGGTGAGGTGAACCGCGATGCGCACCTGCGTGGCCTGCGCGTGGCGCGCCACATTGGAGAGCATTTCCTGGAAGATGCGAAACGCCGCCGTGGCCTTGGCCCCATCCGGGACGAAGGCTTCCGGCGCGATATCGAACTCGACCTCGCAGGGCAATTCGGTGGCTTCCGAGAATTCCTGCACCTGCCATTCCAGGGCGGCAATCAGGCCCTGGTGATCGAGGATGCTGGGGCGCAGGTCGGTGATGATGCGTCCCACATTGTCCACTGCGGTTTCGATCAGGCGGCTCATGGCCTCGCACTTGCGCGCCACCGGATCGAGGTGGGTGACGCGCTTGGCCATCCAGTTCACATCCAGTTTGAGTGCCACCAGCAGGCTGCCCAGTTCGTCATGGATTTCGCGGGCGATGCGGGTGCGTTCGTCCTCGCGCACCGAATGCGCATGCGCCGACAACTGCCGCACCTGGCGCAGCGCGGCTGACAGCTCGCGGGTGCGCTCGGCCACGCGCACTTCCAGTTCGGCCTTGGCCCGCTGCAACTGTTCCTCGGCCTGGCGCCGTTTGGAGATATCGCTGAAGGCGATCACCGCCCCGCGCACCTGGCCGGCATCGATGATCTGGTAGGAAGAATATTCGGTCGCGAAGCAGCTGCCATCGGCGCGCCAGAACACTTCCTGGTCGACCCGGCAGGACTCGCCCTTGCGGAAGGCCTTCAGGATCGGGCATTCGGCCTCGGGGTAATGGCCGCCGTGTTCATGGCTGTGATGCACCAGTTCGTGCATGTTGTGGCCCAGCACGTCTGCCGGCGCGTAGCCCAGCATCGCCGCACCGGCGCGGTTGATGAAGGTGCAGCGCCCCTCCAGGTCGATACCGTAGATGCCCTCGCCGGTGGAGTCCAGCAGCAGGGCCAGCTTGTCGCGCAGCAGGCCGCCTGGCGGGGCCAGGGCGGCAGCAGTGGAAACGGGCAGGAAAGGATCGTGGCGCATGATCCTCCCTGCCGCAAGAGCCATGCCAGAACCGGCCCGGCGCGGCGCGGCGCGGCGCCGGACCTTACGGCATGTACTGGCCGCCGTTGACGTCGATGATCTGGCCGGTGACGTAGCCCGACATCTGGTCCGAGGCCAGGTAGAGGAAGGCGCCGCTGCATTCGTCGGGCTCGCCGATGCGCCCCATGGGAATGGTCTTGCGGAAACCTTCCAGTTGTTCCGGGGTGGTGAAGCGTTCCTGGAATGGCGTCATGATCACGCCCGGCGCCACCGCATTGACGCGGATCTTGTCGGCCAGCAATTCCTTGGCCATGCCGCGCGTGATGGTGCTGACGAATCCTTTGGAAGCCGCATAGATCAGCGCACCGGGGCCGCCGCCATGGCGTGCCGCCACCGAGGTGACGTTGATGATGTTGCCGCCGCCCTGGCCGCGCATGACGGGAATGACCGCACGCGTGAAGGCCACCACCGAGCGGGCGTTGATGTTGATGATCTCGTCGAAGAGTTCATCGGTGACCGTTTCCAGCGGGGCCCGCTTGACCAGTGCGCCGGCGTTGTTGATGAGCACGTCGATGCGGCCCATCTGCTCCACGGCCTTGGTGACGGCGGCGTTGATGGCCGCCGTATCGCGCACATCCGCGCCGATGGTGACGGCCTTGCTGCCGGCGGCGCGCACTTCTGCGGCCACGGCCTCCGCCTCTTCCTTCGAGCTGTTGTAGTGAACCACCACGTGCGCGCCACGTGCCGCGAAGGCGCGCGCGGCGGCGGCGCCGATACCGGTGCTTGCACCGCTGATGAAGACGACTTTACCTGCCAGATCCAGCATGCTGTTCTCCTGCAATCGATTGATAAGGAAAGATCCTGCCTGTCCGGCTTGTAGAAGTGCCGCATCAACAGGCGGCCCTGCGCGCCTTGCCGGTATCGCTTCTTGTGAGGGGCACCGCGGCCATGCTGCGGCTGTGCTGCCACGCCGCCGTTGTGGAATGCTGCGGGACCAGCCCGGCAGCAACGGCGACGCTTCTTGCGTTGGATCGTGCCTGTTGTCTCAGTCGTGGACCGATTCGTTCTGGCTGCGTCCGGCACTGCGATAGGCATCGCGCACCCGCAGCAGGTGGTTGCGCATGGCTTCGGAGGCCTGGTGCGGATCGCGCGCCTTCAGCGCATCGAGGATGTCGCGGTGGTCCTGCAGGCTGCGTTCCAGCGTGGAGGGGATGCGCGAGGTGATGGAGCGGCTCTTCTTGCCCAGCATGTAGAGACTGCCGGCGACGCTTTGCAGGAAGGGGTTGTTGCAGGCCTCGATGATGGCCTCGTGGAATTCCACATCCGCTGCGGAGAAGGCCGCCGGGTCCGACAGCAACCGCGCCTCATCCTCGACGTTGCGCGCCAGGCGCGCCAGTTCGGCGTCGTCGATATGGGTCGCGGCCAGCGCGGCCACGCCGGTCTCGATGATGAGACGGGCGTCGAACAGCGCTTCCAGCGTGCCGGGGTTGAGATCGATGATCATCTCCAGCGGCTCCAGCAGCTCGCGCGTTTCCAGCGAACTGACGAAGGTGCCTTCGCCCTGGCGGATGCGCAGCAGGCCCAGCAGGGCCAGCCCGCGAATGGCTTCCCGCACGGCAGGACGGCCCACGCCCAGCATGGCTGCCAGTTCGCGCTCGGGCGGCAGCTGCTGGTCGGGTTTCAGCAAGCCGCTGCGGATCATGGTCAGCAGCCGCTGGGCTACCTGCTCGGAAATGGATTTCTGGACGATGGGGTCGAAGGACATGCTCTCTGGGTATCTGCCTGTAGGGTGAATCGCTGCCGTCGCGGCAGTGTCGGCCTGGCCCGCCAGCCCGGCGTGTGCGGGCGACAAAAGGTATGACCAATCGGGGGTGAGGATAGGTATGGGGAGGGAATGTGTCAAGCGGCGGGAAAATTGGTGCGGTGCGCAAGAAATGAGGCGATATCGCACCGCCCATCAGGTGCCGTCACACCAATGCGCTGATCCGTGCGAAGAGCGTGGGGTCTTGGTCCACCAACTTGAGCAACACGGCTGCCTGCGCGTTGGGCCGTGATACGCCCTGCTCCCAGTTTTGATACGTCCGCGGATTGACACGCAGGCTGCGGGCCATGATCGCCTGAGACACCCAAGCCTTGCCCCGTACCCGTTGAATCTCCTCGGCTGTGATCGTGACCGGCTCCGGCGATAGCTTGACTTTGCTTGTGCGCAAGGTCAGCTTGCCCTCTCGCTCATTGGCCATGTCTTGCACGCCCGCCATCAACTCTTCGAATAAATTTCTTTTTTTCATGATGTCTTCCTTGAGGACAGTTCATCTTCCAGCGCACGCCTGAGCAGTTTTCTCTGATGAGCAGTGAGGTCGTTCATCTCATCTTTGTCGTAGATAGAGCAAAGCCAGAAGTGGCATTGTTCGTCCCAAAAATAGTAGATCACTCTCAGGCCACCACGTTTTCCCTTGCAACGACGCGCATCAGGAAAACGAATCTTTCGAAGTCCCCCCGCATCCTTGATGAGGCTTCCCGCTTGCGGCTGCCGCATCAGCATCTGCTGAAGCGTTGCAAAGTCATCGTCCGAGAGGTAGTTCTCCCGGACTGCTGCAAACATTCGCGTTTCTTTGAAGATCGCTTCCATCCGCGAACCATACGCATCTCGCGTATAGTTCGCCATCGTACCATAGTGCAGCATCAATCCAGCTTCTGCCCCGCCGTCTCCCGCACCATGGCAATGGCCACCAGTGAGATGAGGCCGGTGCCGATCACATACCAGGCCGGACCCAGGTTGGAACCGGTGACCTTGACCAGCCAGGTGGCGATGAACTGCGAGAAGCCGCCAAAGATCGATACGCCCAGTCCATAGCACAGGGCCAGCCCGGTCGCCCGCACGCGGCGCGGGAACAGTTCGGTCATCATGACCACGCTGGAGACCGAAGTGAAGACCATGGGAATGACCATCACCGTCACCGCCGTCAGCAGGCCCATGCCGCTGCGCAGATGGTTCATCAGCATGAAGGCCGGGAACACCAGGACGATCAGCGCCAGGCGCGACCAGGTGGCCACCGGCTTGCGGCCGAGGCGATCAGTCAGGATGCCGGCCGGCGCACACAGCAGCAACTGTAGCAGGCCGGCCAGCCAGGAGGCCCACAGCGCCAGCGAGAACGGCATGTGCAGGATGGCCTTGGCATAGGTGGTGATGTAGTGCATCACGATGTAGTTGGCCGAGGTCCCGCCGATGACGATGGCCGTGCCCAGCAGCAATGGTTTGCGATGCGCCTGCAGGATCTCGCTCAGGGCACCCGGTGCCCGCTTGCCCGGCTGGCCTGACGCGGGCGCATGTTCCACCTCGGCGGTCTCATCGAGGAAACGGCGGATGTAATTGCCGATCGGCACCAGCAGCAGGCCGACGACGAATGGCAGACGCCAGCCCCAGCTTTCCAGCTGCTCAGCAGTCAGCGCATAGGTCAGCAACAGTCCCACGCCGGAGCCGACCAGCGTGCTGAGCGCCTGGCTGAACAGTTGCCAGCTGCTGTAGAAACCACGCGTCCTGTCGTCCGCGTATTCCAGCAGCATGGAGGTCGACGCGCCCACTTCGCCGCCCACCGCAAAGCCCTGGATCATGCGGCCGGCGATCATCAGCAGCGGCGCGGCCAATCCGATCTGGGCATAGGTCGGGGCCACGATGAAGATGGCCGAGCCCACCGCCATGAGCCACAAGCTCAAGGTCATGGCCGGCTTGCGTCCGCGCCGGTCGGCGAACTGCCCCATGATGATGCCGCCCAGCGGGCGCATCAGGAAACCCACCCCGAAGGTGGCCAGCGACATCATCAGCGAAGCCCATTCCGAGGTACTGGGAAAGAACTGGCGACCGATGATGGCCGCAAAGTAGGTGTAGATGGAAAAATCGAAAAACTCCAGGCCATTGCCGATGGTGATGGCGGCGATCTTCTTGGCCTTGGAAACCGGAGCGGGTACGGCAGCAGCGGGGCTGACGGCGGCTGAGTGGCTGTTGCTGTTCATGGTGTGGGTGGCCCTTCTGTCATGTCTGTTGTGCGTTGGCAGCGCCCGGCGAGATTGCGCCGCCGGGTGCCGTTCTCCCCTGTGACGGATCAGGCCACCAGCGGCGCGTCCGACAGGAAGCGCTGGGTCAGCTTGACCCAGTAGCTGGCCGCGATCGGCAGGATGCCGTCATTGAAGTCATAGCGCGGGTTGTGCACCATGCAGCCGCCCTGCTCTCCTTCCCCATTGCCGATGATGACGTAGCAGCCCGGGCATTGCTCCAGCATGAAGGAGAAATCCTCGCTGCCCGTCAGTTGCTGGACGTTCTCGATGAAGGCGTCCTGTCCCAGCCAATCACGCACCACGCCTTCGGCAAAGGCGGTCATGCCCGCATCGTTCTGCAGCGCCGGATAACGCCAGTGGTAATCGACCTCCGCCCGCGCGCCCATGGCCTGCGCCTGGGTCTGGGCCAGCTCGGTGATGCGCTGGCGCAGCAGCGCCCGCACCTCGGGCGAGTAGGCGCGCACCGACAGGCGCAGCTCGGCGGTCTCGGCGATCACGTTGGGGGCATTGCCCGCATGCAGCGCACCGACTGTCACCACCGCCATCTGGCGCGGATCGACATTGCGCGCGACCACGCTCTGCAACGCCACTACCAGATAGGAGGCCACCAGAATTGCATCGACCGTGATGTGCGGCATGGAGCCATGCCCCCCATTGCCGATGATCTTGATGATGACAGTATCGGACGAAGCCATGAAGGCCCCCGGCAGGGTACCGAACTTGCCCACCGGATAACCGGGCATGTTGTGAAAGGCGAACACACCATCGCAGGGAAATCGCTCGAACAGGCCATCTTCGACCATCTTGCGCGCACCGCCCAGGCCTTCTTCGGCGGGCTGGAAGATCAGGTGCAGGGTGCCATCGAAGTCGGTGTCCTTGAGCTCGCGCGCGGCCGCCAGCAGGCTGGCGGTATGGCCGTCATGGCCGC
>NZ_DBIC01000027.1:14766-15214 GCF_002296545.1 Herbaspirillum sp. UBA812
GGCGGTATGGCCGTCATGGCCGCAAGCATGCATGGTGCCGCCGTGCTGGCTGGCATAAGGCAGCTTGGTCTCCTCATGGATGGGCAGGGCGTCCATGTCGGCACGCAGGCCAAGGCGGCGCGGACCGCTGCCCTTCTTCAAGGTCCCCACCACGCCGGTCCCGCCCAGGCCGCGATGGACCTCGTATCCCCATTCGGCCAGCTTGCCGGCGACCAGCTCGCTGGTGGCGTGCTCCTCGAACGCCAGTTCGGGATGGGCGTGAATGTGGTGACGCAGCGCCACGCTTTCCTGCAGGTGGTGCAGGATGCCGGGCACGACGGCGGAAGAGGACGGGTTCTTGGTCATTGCGGGTCTCAGGGTAGTGGAATGCGATCCTGCCGATGCGCACTGGCAAGCACGCTGGCATGGCCGGTCTCACCATGCAGCATGCATACCAGTGCGTCTCCGG
>NZ_DBIC01000202.1:0-1121 GCF_002296545.1 Herbaspirillum sp. UBA812
TGGTGCAACTCGGACTGAAGCAGGCGATGAAGGGGCGAACCGTGTTGGTGATCGCCCATCGTCTGGCGACGGTGCAGGAGGCCGATCGCATTGTGGTTCTTGAAAAGGGAGCCGTGGTCGATCGAGGAACCCACGACGAGTTGATGCAGCGTGGTGGGCGTTACCGCGAATTGTGCGAACGGCAGTTCATTCGAGATCGGCAGAAGTCCTGAAGCCCTCTACGATCTGGCCGCCGGTACACCGCCATCCCGGCGATGAACGATGACTGATTCCGCAGCCAACAACCCCGTCTTGACCTTTGAAGGCAAGCGCTACGACCTCAACACCCTTCCTGATGAGCTCAAGGAGCTTGTGCGTGGCATGCAGGTTGCCGATGCTCAACTGCGGATGCACGAAGACACCCTCAAGGTTCTGGCGGTGGGTCGTCAGAGCCTGGCGACTCAGCTCAATGAAAGGCTCAAGTCCGTGACTCCGTTGCCCGATCAGGGTTGATTGACTGCCAACAAAAAAGGGGGGCTAAGCCCCCCCTTTTTTAGTGCTCGTCGTTGTGCTCAGTCGCTGAAGCTGTAGGCCTTGGTGAGTTTGAACACGGTTCCGGAGAGCAGGATCAGGGCCACGAGGTTCGGGAGGGCCATCAGGCCATTGAGCGTGTCGGCAATCGACCAGATCACACCGCGGTCGCCGGCGACAGCACCAATCACGACCACAGCCACCCAAGTCAGACGGAAGGGCAGCACGGCGGAATCACCGAACAAGTAGGTGGTGCAGCGTTCGCCGTAGAAGCTCCAGCCGAGAATGGTGGTGAAGGCGAAGACCACCAGTCCCAGGGTGACCACCACGCCGCTGCCGGCGATGCCGGTGTTGAAGGCAGCGATGGAGAGGTCTGCGCCGCTGAGCTTGTCGCCGGCTGCATCGAGGATCAGATTGGCTTTGGTGGTGATGATCACCAGGGCAGTCATCGTGCAGATGATCAGGGTGTCGATGAAGGTGCCCAGCATGGCCACCGTGCCCTGGCGAACGGGATCATCGGTTTTGGCAGCCGCATGGGCGATCGGAGCGCTGCCCAGGCCCGCTTCATTGGAGAAGATGCCCCGCTTGAAGCCCATCAGCACCACCTGACC